>JBOFJM010000032.1:0-2081 GCA_051656825.1 Kluyvera sp. | reverse complement strand
TTCCCGCGCTGGATGCCGTGGGATTGGCGGTGTTTGTCGGTATCGGCGTCAACAAGGCGTTTATTGCCCACTCCGGACCGTTGGTTGCAGTCTGTATGGGCGTTGTCACCGGCGTTGGCGGCGGGATTATCCGCGACGTTCTGGCACGAGAAGTGCCGATGATCCTGCGTACCGAAATCTACGCCACCGCCTGTATTATCGGCGGTATTGTCCACGCCACGGCTTATTACACCTTCAAAATCCCGCTGGAAAACGCCAGCATGATGGGAATGGTAGTGACGCTGGCAATTCGTCTGGCGGCGATTCGCTGGCGGTTGAAACTGCCGACCTTTGCGCTGGACGATAACGGTCGCTAAAACGCCGGATGGCAGCGTCGCCTTCTCCGGCCTGTTATCAGTAAAAAAATGGCCCGCCAAACGGCGGGCCATTAAATTTATCGCACCCGGCTTAACGCATTAGATGCTGAACGACGAACCACAGCCGCAGGTGCTGGTCGCGTTCGGGTTGGTGACGATGAAACGAGAACCTTCCAGCCCTTCGGTATAGTCAACGGAACCGCCCACCAGATATTGCAGGCTCATCGGGTCAACCACCAGGCCTACGCCCTGTTTTTCGATGGTCATATCGCCTTCGTTGATCTGGTCGTCAAAGGTAAAACCATACTGGAAGCCGCTGCAACCACCGCCCGTGATATACACGCGCAGTTTCAGGTTTGGATTCTCTTCATCCGCAATCAGGTTTTTCACTTTTTTGGCTGCGGCGTCGGTAAACTCCAGCGGCAGCGCTACGTCATCACTCATTTTTTGCTCCCATTAATACAGCAAGCCTGGGTATAAATTAACCCGACTGTTTGAGGCATTATCTAATACCCTGGTAAATCGTTCAAGTATTCTCCGGTGCTGCGGATTGGGCTTTTGCCTGTTGTTCGGCTTCTTGCCTGGCGAGCGTCCGCGCCAAAATCGTCGCATAGAGCGGCTGGCCGCCGAGGAACTGAGCTAATAGCGTGGCACCGAGTCCGGTAATAATCATTGGCAAAATGAGCTGATAATTATCGGTCATCTCCAGCACCAGCACGATACCGGTGAGCGGCGCACGTACCGATGCCGCCAACAGCGCGCCCATTCCGGCGATGGCAAAAGTCCCTGCCTCTAAATGATAGGCCGGAAACAGGTTCATCGCCGCCATCCCGAACGCCGTCCCCAGCAGCGTACCCAACGCCAGCATTGGCGCGAAAATCCCACCCGGCGCACCAGAGGAGAAGCACAGCAGCGTGGTGATGACGCGGGCGACAAACAGAAACAGCAGCGCACCGACGCTGAAATTGCCCGCCGCCGCGATAGGAATCAGGTTAAACCCGCCGCCAGAGGCCGCTGGTTGAATAAGGCCTAAAATGCCACAGCTACCGCCAATCAGCCCGCCGATCAGCACCCATTTTTTTATATCACCGCCATGAATGCGAAAGAACATATCCTGGGTTTTCAGCACCAGGGTATTAAACAGCGGCCCGACGCAGCCAAAAATAATCCCCAGCACCAGATACAGCCACAGCGTATTGACCGGCGCATTGGTCAGCTTGCCGACTTCAATCACCGGCGTTTCACCGTTAAAGATGCGAAACACGATGCTCGACATAATCACACCGGTAAACACCGCTTTGATGGAAATCAGGCTGTAGCGGAACTGCGGGCGCATCTCCTCGATGATAAATAAAATGCCGGCCAGCGGGGCATTAAACGCCGCCGACAGCCCCGCCGCCGCGCCGGTCGCCAGCAGCGTATGGCGAGCTTCGTCGCTGCGCAGACGGAAAATATCCAGCACCATGCGCCCGATATTGCCACCAATCTGTACCGTTGGACCTTCGCGCCCCAGCACCATTCCCGCGCCTAACGTCCCCATGCCGCCGATAAATTTCACCGGCAGCACGCGCCACCAGCGTACTGGGCGTAAATCTTCCAGTGCGCCTTCAATTTCGGGAATACCGGAACCACCGGCCTCTTGCGCAAAGCGGCGCACCAGCCAGTAGCCAAGCATCGCCAGCAGCGCAGAGAGAATAAACGCCAGCGGCCAGACGATGAACCAAT
>JBOFJM010000031.1:0-2650 GCA_051656825.1 Kluyvera sp. | reverse complement strand
TTTTATGGCCTCGGCGAAAAATTCGGTAACGTCGAAAAATCACAGACCCGCATCACCAGCTACGTGATGGACGCCTGCGCCACTAACTCAACGGATCTCAGTTATAAAGCCCATCCCGTGCTGCTCAGCGATGCCGGATATGGCGTGCTGATGGCAACCGCCAGAAGAACGCACTGGGAAGTGGGCCATTTCTGTTTTGAGTCTGCCAGCGTGCTGTGCGAAAGCGGCTTACTGCGTGGCTATCTTTTCTTCGCCGACTCGCTGAAAGCGTTAGTCAGCATCCAGGCGCAAATGCAGGGAACACCGGCGCTCCCCGCCCCCTGGACGCTGGGCGTCTGGTACAGCCGCTGCGCTTATCAAAACGCGAAAGAGGTGCTGGACATTAAGCGCCAGCTTGAAGCGCACCGCCTCCCCTACGATGTGCTGCACCTGGATGTGAACTGGGGCAAACATTACTGGTATAAGGATTTCTGGGTCGATTGCTGCGACTTTGAATGGGGCGATGCCCATTTTCCTGAGCCGGAAGCATTCTTTGCCGCGCTGGAAAAAGAGAACGTGGCCTGCTCGGTATGGATCAATCCTTATCTTCCACCAGATACCGATATTTACCGCGAGGCGCTGGAAAAGGACTACTTGGTCAAAACCCAGGACGGCGGCATCGCCCATATTTACCGGCGCAATGTCAGCGAAATCGGCATTCCCGATCTCACCAATCCGCAGGCTTACGTGTGGTGGAAAGGTTATCTTAAAACGCTGCTTGGCCGTGGCCTGAAAGCCTTAAAACCGGATTATGCCGACCGCATTCCTGCGGATGCGCGGTTTTATAACGGCTACAGCGGCAAAGATATGCATAACGCCTATATCTGGCTGTACGCCAAAGTTTGCTATGAGGCGACGCAGGAGGTTCACGGCACGGCGCTGGTGTGGAAAAGACCGGGCTTTCTGGGCTGCGGACGCTTCGCCGGGACATGGTCCGGGGACGTGGAATCCACCTTCGAGGGGCTAAAGCATACCCTGCGCGGCGGGCTGAGCGTCGGTTTTAGCGGCGAATGCTACTGGAGCAGCGATATCGCCGGTTTTAAAGGGCAGGATGTTGACCCGGAACTTTATATCCGCTGGTCACAAGTGGGATTGCTCTGCTCTCTGGCGCGCTATCATGGGGTCAGCCCACGTGAGCCGTGGTATTTCGGCGAGCAGGCGGTGGAGATTGTCAGACGCTACAGCCAGCTTCGCTATCAGTGGCTGCCGCAGTTACTCGCGCTCGGCTGCGAAGCCGAAGATTCGGGCCTGCCGCTGATGCGCCATCTGGCGCTGGTGTTTGAAGGCGATCCCTTTGTCCACGCCATTGACGATCAATTCATGCTCGGCGAGAGCATCATGGTTGTTCCTGTGCTGGAACCAGAGCAGCGGCAGCGAAGCGTCTATCTGCCTGCGGGGCGCTGGTATTCACTGCATGACAGAAACTGGCATGAAGGTCAGCGTGTTATCACTGTCGATATCACCCTTGATGATATTCCTCTCTTTATTCGTGAAGGGGCGATGATTCCCACTTTCGCCCAGGCAATTAGTCATCTGAAATCCTTTAACCATGTGCCGGTGATATTGCAGGGCTACGGCGATATCACTCAAAACAGCGGCGTTCTCGTCGATGAAAATCGCCATCGCTATCACTGGGCCATTGAAAATGGCGTGGTTCACAGCGACTACCCCGGCACAGTGGCATTTACCCATATCGTCTAATTTCTGGCAGGGCTGAAAATGAAACTGATATTTCCTGATAAATTTATGTGGGGTAGCGCCGCTTCCGCGACCCAAACCGAAGGGGCTAGCCAGCAGTTCGGTAAAGGCAAGAACGTTTGGGATCGCTGGTTTGAACTGGAGCCAGAGCGATTTCACCACCGCGTCGGGCCGCAGGATACCTCACAGTTCTATAAGAATATGCACGAGGATATCGCTTACTTAACGGCAACCGGACATAACTCATTTCGTACCTCAATTAGCTGGTCGCGCCTGTATCCCTTAGGCACTGGTGAGATAAATCCCCAGGCGGTCGATTTTTATAATGAAATGATTGATGAGTTAATTCGCAACGGTATTACGCCGATAATTAACCTCTTCCATTTTGATATGCCGATGGCGATGCAGGAGATCGGCGGGTTTGAAAATGAACAAGTGGCGCATCATTTTGCCGATTATGCCGCAAGCTGTTTCCGTCTATTTGGCGACAGAGTTAAATACTGGTTCACCTTCAACGAGCCGATTGTCCACGTAGAAGGCGGCTACCTATATAATTTCCATTATCCTAACCGGATGGACCCGGAGGCGGCAGTACAGGTCGCCTTTAATACCTTATATGCCAGCGCACTGGCTATTGCACAGTACCGTGAACAGCAGCAAGACGGGAAAATAGGGATCGCTTTAAATCTGACGCCGTCTTACCCACGCAGCCAGCATCCGACCGATCTGCGCGCGGCGGAAATTGCCGATCTATTTTGCAACCGATCGTTCCTCGATCCGGCTGTCAAAGGCGAGTTCCCCAGCGAACTGGTGGCACTGCTGAAAAAACATCAGCTACTGGGGCAAATGCCCCCGCATGCTTGCGAGGTGATCCGCCGCCATACCGTCGATTTTTTAGGGGTAAATTACTACC
>JBOFJM010000030.1:0-1994 GCA_051656825.1 Kluyvera sp. | reverse complement strand
AGAAATCACTTTGAACGGCGAGATCTTCTCTCTGGCCAGCGGCACGATTGAATGCTGGCAGCGAGAACTGGATCTGGCCTGTGGCGAACTCCGTCGCTGCCTGGTGTGGCGGGTGGAAAGCGGGGCGCGCTTTATGATTGACAGCCGCCGCTTTGTCTCGGCAGAAAAACTACCGTTGCTGGCGATGGAGATTGCCATCACGCCGCTGGATTCGGATGCCAGCATTGCTATCGTCACGGGCATTGATGCCACGATAACCAATCATGGCCGCCAGCATATCGACGAGACTCAGATCCGGCGGTTTGGGCAACACCTGTTACAGGGCGTCTATACCACTCAGGACGGGCGAAACGATATCGCCATCACCACTTTCAGTCGCATGAGCGGTGAAGCGCCGTGCAGTGTTTCCGCCAAAGAACGCCGCCTGATGCAGCATAACCGCACGCGAGTCCGCGCGGGCGAACGGGTCACGCTGCAAAAACTGGCCTGGGTGACCTGGCGCTCAGAGCGCGATAGCTCGCTGGAACACTGGAGTGGTGAATCGCGCCAACAGATTGAGGAATGTGCGCAACAGGGATATGAGACGCTGCGCGCGGCATCGGTGAAAAACTGGCGTGGCTGGTGGCAACGGCGGCGTGTGGAAGTGAACAGCGTCGATGCCGCTGACCAGCGGGCGCTGGATTTTGCGCTTTATCATTTGCGTGTGATGACGCCAGTACACGACGAACGCAGCAGTATCGCGGCGAAAGGAATGACAGGAGAGGGCTATAAAGGCCACGTATTCTGGGATACCGAAGTTTTCTTGCTGCCGTTTCATCTCTTTACCGAGCCGACGATCGCCAGAAGTTTGCTCCGTTATCGTTGGCATAATTTGCCCGGCGCGCAGGAGAAAGCCCGACGGCACGGTTGGCAAGGGGCGCTGTTTCCCTGGGAGAGTGCTCGCAGCGGCGAGGAAGAAACGCCTGAATTTGCCGCGATGAATATCCGCACTGGGATGCGGCAAAAAGTGGCATCAGCACAGGCAGAACACCATCTGGTGGCGGATATCGCGTGGGCGGTAGTGAACTACTGGCACGCAACGGGCGATCGCCATTTTATGTCCCATGAAGGGCTGACGCTGCTGCTGGAAACGGCAAAATTCTGGTTAAGCAGGGCGGTTGCGGTGAATGACCGTCTGGAGATCCACGATGTGATAGGCCCGGATGAGTATACCGAGCATATCAATAATAATGCCTTCACCAACTACATGGCGTATTACAACGTCGAACAGGCGCTCTATTTTGCCCGCCTGTATGGCAGCACCGATGATGCTTTTATGCAACGTGCGGCGGATTTCTTACAGCGTCTTTGGCTGCCGGATATTCAGCCTGATGGCGTACTGCCGCAGGATGATTCCTTCCTCAGGAAACCGGTTATCGACCTGGCGAAATATAAAGCGCAGGCGGGTAAGCAGAGCATTCTGCTCGATTATTCGCGGGCGGAAGTTAATGACATGCAGATCCTCAAGCAGGCAGATGTGGTGATGCTGACCTATATGCGGCCTGAGTGCTTCAGCCAGGAGACATGTCTGGCGAACCTGCGCTTTTATGAACCCCGGACGATCCACGACTCCTCGCTGAGTCAGGCTATCCACGGCATTGTGGCAACGCGCTGCGGCGATCCTGCGCTGGGGTATCAGTTCTGGCATGGGGGGCGGCAAATCGATCTCGGCGATGATCCTCATAGCAGTGACGACGGCATTCATGCAGCGGCAACCGGGGCCATCTGGCTGGGGGCTATCCAGGGGTTTGCGGGGGTCTGCGTGCGTGATGGCGAACTGCATCTGGCACCTTCATTACCGCCCCAGTGGCAGCGTCTTCGTTTTCCGCTGTGCTGGCAGGGAAGGTCGCTCGACATCACGGTGGAGCGCGCACAGATCGCGATTCGGAGTTCCGCCCCCATCAAGCTATGGCTCAATGGGCAGCCGAAAACCGTCACGGAGGCCGCTCTGTTTC
>JBOFJM010000029.1:0-2116 GCA_051656825.1 Kluyvera sp. | reverse complement strand
TCCTGAAAAGTGTTGCACCAATTTAGTGCATTATAGCTTTTTACATCAAAAAAGCGCGAAAAAGCAGGTTGTTAGTGGAGAAAAAAGCCCATCCGGGGATGGGCTACAGATGACTGGCAAACATAGATGCCGGATGGCGAATTTGCCTTATCCGGCCTACAAGGTAATGTTACCCTCCAGGCCTGATAAGTATGCGCCATCAGGCGTCCTATCATTCACCATCGATCTCAAGCCTGCCTGAGCAGGCTAAAAGTTCCACGGCAACTCAAACGATTAAACGCTGTAGTACAGCTCAAACTCTACCGGGTGCGGAGTCATACGCACGCGGTCATCTTCTTCGCGACGCAGCGCAATGTACGCATCGATCGCTTCATTGGTGAACACGCCGCCTGCGGTCAGGAACTCGCGGTCCAGATCCAGTTCTTTCAGTGCTTCTTCCAGAGAACCAGCAACCTGTGGGATCTCTTTCGCTTCTTCCGGCGGCAGGTCGTACAGGTTTTTGTCCATTGCTTCGCCCGGGTGGATCTTGTTCTTAATACCGTCAAGACCAGCCATCAGCAGCGCTGCGAAGCACAGGTACGGGTTAGCAGCCGGGTCCGGGAAACGCACTTCGATACGACGCGCTTTCGGAGAAGCAACTACCGGAATACGGATAGAAGCAGAACGGTTACGGGCAGAGTAAGCCAGCATTACCGGTGCTTCGTAACCCGGGACCAGACGCTTGTAGGAGTTGGTGGTCGGGTTAGCCAGGGCGTTGATCGCTTTAGCGTGTTTGATTACGCCACCGATGTAGTACAGCGCCTGCTCAGACAGACCTGCATATTTGTCACCGGAGAACAGGTTTACGCCGTTCTTGGACAGGGACATGTGGCAGTGCATGCCGGAACCGTTATCGCCAAACATAGGTTTTGGCATAAAGGTCGCGGTTTTACCGAAACGGTGAGCGACGTTGTGAACGACATATTTGTAGATCTGAATTTCGTCCGCTTTTTTGGTCATGGTGTTAAAGCGGGTCGCGATTTCGTTCTGACCAGCAGTCGCCACTTCGTGGTGATGCGCTTCAACAACCAGGCCCATTTCTTCCATGATCAGACACATGGTAGAACGGATATCCTGAGAAGAATCTACCGGAGGAACCGGGAAGTAACCGCCTTTCACACCAGGACGGTGACCTTTGTTACCACCTTCGTATTTGGTGGAGGAGTTCCATGCGCCTTCGATGTCATCGATAGCCACGTGGGAACCGGAAATAGTTGCGCCGAAACGGATGTCGTCAAACAGGAAGAATTCTGGCTCTGGCCCGAACAGAACGGTGTCTGCGATGCCGGTAGAACGCAGATACTCTTCAGCGCGTTTTGCGATGGAGCGCGGGTCGC
Organism: Kluyvera sp.; assembly: GCA_051656825.1. GTDB lineage: Bacteria > Pseudomonadota > Gammaproteobacteria > Enterobacterales > Enterobacteriaceae > Kluyvera. The sequence goes on along the minus strand of JBOFJM010000029.1, from coordinate 740 downwards.
GGTCATAGCCCTGCAGTGTACCGGGTTCCAGGATATCGCAACGGATGATCAGGGTAGACTCTTCAAAGAACGGGTCGATGAGAGCAGTAGACGCATCTGGCATCAGAACCATGTCTGATTCGTTAATGCCTTTCCAGCCACCGATTGAGGAGCCGTCAAACATTTTGCCTTCTTCAAAGAATTCGGCATTTACCTGGTGAGCAGGAATAGTGACGTGCTGTTCTTTACCTTTGGTATCTGTGAAGCGCAAATCAACAAACTTCACTTCGTGTTCGTTCAGCATCGTCAAAACGTGTTCAGCGGACATACTTACTCTCCCGGATTGGTCATTGTCGTCGTGGTAACGAGGTCTTCAATTCTGCAAAAATTGGCCGTGTCGCCGTAAAAAATATAAAGCGAAATCTGTGCCAACTTTTAAATTGCCCCTAAAAGGCGTTATCATGCGCACCATCGTGCAAAGGGGCTGCACCATGAAGGTTGTATTGCACCATTATAGTGCTTTAATGTGAACATTAAGCACCATATTGGTGCAAAGCATGTCAGATTACCCCTTTTAACGCTCCGTGAATGTGATCACAAAGAAACTCTGCAATACTTGTTTGCGGAGGATGTTTGTGATCCTGTTTTGTACTGCGATTAATCCGTGTACAATAACGCGCTATTTCTAAAATGCCTGAGGCAAAGTTGTGATCGAAAATTTGCGTAACATCGCCATCATCGCGCACGTAGACCATGGTAAA
>JBOFJM010000028.1:0-2444 GCA_051656825.1 Kluyvera sp. | reverse complement strand
AGTGATGGCGATTGCCGCACAAGTCGAGTCTCAGGGGCGTCGAGCAACGCGTTTAACGGTTAGCCATGCTTTTCATTCTCCTCACATGGATGGCATGCTCGACGAGTTTCGTCAGGTGCTCAGCGGGTTAACATTCCATCCGCCCAAAATACCGATAATCTCAAACCTGAGCGGCAAGTTGGCCGATGCGACTCTGTTATGCTCTGCGGATTACTGGGTTCGCCACGTGCGCTCTACGGTGCGCTTTAGCGAGGGGATTTACGCCGCCGGACAGCAAGGTGCGACAACTTTCCTTGAGATAGGCCCTCAGGGCATTCTAACCTCGCTGGCACAAGCCAGCCTGAATAATAACGCCGTCGTTTCCATCGCCCCGTTAGGGCGTGAGGGCAACGATACCCCCACACTGATGGCGGCGCTGGCGCAGTTGTATTTACACGGGCAGACGCCCAACTGGCTCACCGTATTTCCTCCCGGTTCATCGCAACGCATCCACTTGCCAACCTACGCTTTCCAGCGTGAATCCTATTGGGTTGAGGTGGCTAAAAATGTTCTGGGTGACTCTCCAGCACCGCACGCACAGCCACAGCCAGAATCACGAGAGGCCGAACGCCCCCAACCTCAGATTAGCGCCACGCAAATGGAGAACCACCAGCGCTTCATGCAGCTACAACAACAATTGCAGGCATTAAACGAACGCGAACGCACGGCACACATGTTGTCGGTGGTGTTGGATAACACGGCTCAGGTATTGGGGTTTAAGGAGACGACGCGCATTGCGTCCGACGCTGGATTTTTCAATTCGGGGCTGGACTCCATTATGGCCGTTGAGCTGCGCTGGCAGTTACAGGAAGCCACCGGCATCAAATTGCCAGACACCCTGGTTTTTGACTACCCAACCCCGGAAGCCGTCGCGCAATTACTGGCAGAAAAATTCCAGCCACCGCAATCACCTTCCGCGCCACCGCCTCATCACCCATCCGCAACAGCGGTGACGTCGGGGGCCGACGCAGACCTTACCGCACTGGATGATAATGATTTACTCGCGGCGGCCAGCGCATTGCTCAGAGGGGAAAAATAAAATGACGACGCCTCAACAACCCACGAGCGACATCACCAAAGACAAACTGCGCGAGGCTCTGATTGCCTGCTGAATGAAATTGAACGGTTACGCCATACGGCACAAACACACAACGACCCGATCGCCATTGTCGGTATTGGATTACAGTTGCCCGGCGGCATCATTGATTTGTCCAGTCTTTGGGAGATGTTGAAAAGCGGTAGCGATGCCGTCGGCCCCATTCCTGAGCACCGCTGGCACGCACAGCACAGCTACGATCCGAATCCTGATTGCAAAGGAAAAAGCTATGTTCGTGATGTGGCCTTTTTAGAGAATATTGCGTTATTTGATGCGGATTTCTTTGGTATCAGCCCCCGTGAAGCCAGACATATTGACCCTCAGCATCGGCTATTGCTCGAAGGAACCTGGCAAGCACTGGAGCACGCAGGGATTGTTCCCGGCACGCTGAAACAGCGTAAAACCGGCGTGTTCGTAGGCATTGGCCCTAGCGACTACGAGACGCTACAGGCGTTCAGCCAAGAGTCTGAGGCCTATCGCATTCTCGGCACGCACACCTCTTTTGCCGCCGGACGCATCGCGTTTTGCCTAGGGCTTCATGGCCCGGCGATATCCATCGATACCGCCTGCTCGTCCTCGTTGGTCGCATTGCATCTCGCCTGTCAGTCTCTGCGCCAAAGAGAGTGTGAAGTCGCGCTGGCCGCAGGGGTACAGGTGATGGCGGATGAAGCGCTGTTTATTCTGCTCTCTCGAACCAAAGCGCTAGCCGCCGATGGTCGGTCAAAAACCTTTTCAGCACATGCCGACGGATACGGGCGTGGTGAAGGCGTCATCGTCGTTGCGCTGGAACGTCTCAGTGATGCAAAAGCCCTTAACCGGAATATCCTGGCTGTCGTTCGCGGCACGGCGGTTAATCACGACGGAGCCAGCAGCAGCATTACAGCACCGAATGGCCGCTCCCAACAGGCGGTCTTACGTGCCGCACTGGAAAACGCGCGTCTTAATCCGGGTGATATTGATGTCGTGGAATGTCACGGTACGGGAACATCGCTTGGCGACCCGATTGAAGTGCGGGCAATCGGTGAGGTCTATGCCCCGCACCGCACACCGGAGAATCCTCTGCAACTCGGCGCGATTAAAACCAATATCGGGCATCTGGAATCAGCCGCAGGACTTGCCGGCGTGGCAAAAATGATTGCGGCAATGCAATATCAGGCGTTGCCGCCGACGCTGCACACCACACCGCCGAATCCCCATATTGACTGGTCTGAGCTACCCGTCCGGGTCACGGACAGCCTACGGCCCTGGCTGCGTGAGCCGCAAGGAAGAGTCCGTCGAGCGGGCGTGTCTGCCTTTGGATTAAGCGGGA
>JBOFJM010000027.1:0-5143 GCA_051656825.1 Kluyvera sp. | reverse complement strand
TGGCCTGAAAGAGAAAGGTTTCACCAGCCTGGTGGTGGTTCCTGTGGGCCATCACAGCGTGGAAGATTTCAACAAAGCGCTGCCAAAATCCCGCCTGCCAGAAGAAACGGTAATCACGGAAATCTAGCAGCAACATCATATCAGTTGATGATAAAAACGGTGCCGCAACATGGCGAACCCGACCGGTTAAAAGGTTCACCACGGCGGCACCTAAACGCATTATCCTAAAATCCCCGCCGCATATCCGCCGATACCCAACACAAAAATTGCCAAAATCATCAGCAGTGCGTTCACCTTTTTACGCAGTAACGAGGCGACAAACAGCGTCAGAATCAGCGGCAACACGCCGGGAAGCAGTTGGTCGAAGATATTTTGTAACGTTGTAGTCACCACATTGCCGTCGGCATTGGTAATGGTCGATACCACAATGGGCACGTTAATCGTCGTCCATTTACACACCAGCGCGCCCATAACAAACAGCCCCAAAATCGACGCGCCTTCGGTCAGTTTTTGCAGGCGGTTGCCCCCCAACTCACTGAGGATTTCTCGCCCCTTCAGGTAGCCATAATTCAGGCCGTAGTATTTCAGCGAAAGGCGAATCAGGTTAAAGAGGACGAAGAACAGAATCGGCCCCAGCACATTTCCGGTAAGGGCAATTGATGCCCCAAGCGCCGCCAGCACCGGGCGTACGGTTCCCCAGAAAATGGGGTCGCCAACGCCTGCAAATGGCCCCATCAGGCCAATTTTCACCCCACTAATGCCAGGGCCGGTAATCGCAGCACCCCGCGATTTTTCTTCTTCCATCGCCGCCGTGACGCCAAGAATAGGCGAGGCAACATACGGCTGAGTGTTAAACCACTCCAGATGACGTTTTAGCGCCTCGGCACGTTCAGGGCCAGGGCCATACAGACGTTTAATGGCGGGAATCATGATAAAGCAGATCCCCAGCGCCTGGGCGCGCTCAAAGTTAAACGATCCCAACAGGATGTTGGAACGCCAGAACATACTGCGCAGGTCGCCACGGGTCAGCGTTTTTTGGCTTTCTTCAGTTTGCATTTTTTTCACCTCAGGCATCGAGATCGTCTTCGTCGAGCGTCGCGGCAGGCCCTGACGGTGCGGCCGTTTTGCTCTGGTATTTCGGATGAATTTGCATCCACAACAGGGCAATCACTAACCCCATGCCGCCAAATCCGACGAGGTTAAAATTCGTGAACGCCGCCAGCAGGAAGCCGCCGAAAAAGAAAGGCATCAGGTATTTCACATTCATCATATTGATGACCATGGCATAACCGACCACCACCACAATCCCGCCGCCAATTTGCAGGCCACGCGTTACCACGTGCGGAATATTGGCCAGGATCGCCTGCACGCTCTCCACACTCATCATCAGCACGGCAAGGGTTGGTAACGCTACGCGTAGCCCTTGCAGCAGCAGCGCGCTGACATGCATTAGCTCAATGCCTCGGGTACTGCCCTGCTCCGCATATTTGTCGGCTCGATGAATAAAAAAGACGGTAATGGTGCGAATAAAGATGGTCAGCACCTGCCCTGCGGCGGCTAAAGCTACCGCTATGGCGATCCCTTCCCCAACGCCTTGCCCGGTAGTAATCACCAGAATCGTGGCAATCACCGAGGCAATGGCGGTATCCGGTGCCATCGCCAGGCCAACGTTCATCCAGCCCAGCGCCATCATTTCCAGCGTACCGCCGAGAATCACGCCGGTGGTCATATCGCCTAATACCAGGCCCACCGATGAGCGGACGGTGAGTCTGTCCTTCATCCAACACGCTGCCCATTCCCGCAACGGCGGCAATCAGCACCAGCGCAATAATTTGCATTGTATCCATAGCTCACCCCTCTATTTTTTCCATAAAGTTGACGGGCGTATCCGAAGGAAGCTGGCGTAATTCAAGCGCAACACCGCGAGTGTTCAGTTCACGAAAGGCAGAAATATCCTCCGCCGATGCACTGACCGACCGCGTAATTTGCTGCCTACCGTCCTCAAATATCATGCCGCCGACGTTTACGCTGTCGATGTTGACTTCCCCCTCCACTAAACGCAGCACATCCCCTGGCCGAGCGAACAGTAAAATAGCCGTAACACCGCGATATTTATCGCTATGCCATGCGCGAATCATTTTATCGACCGTTACCACGCTGGCTTTCATTTCTGGCGGCGCAACGGAAATTAATAACCCTTTGCGCATTTCATCAGCGGCAACGCTATCGGAAACCACAATAATGCGCTCTGCCGGAAACGATTTAACCCAGCGAGTAACCACCTGGCCGTGAATAAAACGGTCGTCAATTCTTGCCAACACAATATCCATTTTAAAGTTCCTCTTCGGCTGCCAACGTTATATCGCGACTCAAACAACTGATGCCTTCGCAACCCGATTGTTTTGCTAGCAGCGCAAGCTGTGAAATGTCGCTGACTTCGTCCCTTTCCATTAATACATTCAATAGCATTGGTATATTGACACCGCTCACCACATCACCGCTTGCGGTGCGCTGGCAATATAATGCCGCGGCGTTAAATGGGCTGCCGCCGAGAAAATCCACCAGCATCAACCCTGGTTTTTCGAGTGATAGCGCATTTATTTTATGGAGAATGGATTCCACGTTTTCGCCCGGTAAAAAATCCAGCGAGAATAATTGCTGCTGCTCGCCAATAATCATTTGTACGGTGTCGCACAATGCCGCACCGCTGCAACCATGGGTAATAACAATGACCGGAATACTCATATTGCCCCCATATGGGTTATTCAAGATTGGCATGAAATTGCCACAGGCTCGGCATATCGAGCTGCTTGTGGTCAATCATCATTAGGGCGATGGTGTCGCCCAGTAGCAGTAGCGACTGTTCAAAAAGGCTGGTCATCGGTTGTTGAGAGGCGATAGCGTCAGGCAGCGACTGTTTGCCGGACACCGGCAGGCGAATAAACAGGTCACTGTATTCACGCATCGAACTGTCAGGATTCGCGCCAATATGAACCACTTTCGCTGAATACTGTTTCGCTTTTTTGGCAATCCCTAATGGGTAAAGCGTTTCACCACTGCCGGAACCAACAATTAAAAGGTCATTGGCGGTGATCGCAGGTTCCGTAATTTGCCCCACCACGACAGTATTAATGCCAAGATGTGCTAATCGTTTTGCCACCGATTGCAACGAAAGCAACACTAGCCCAACGCCGACAAAAAAGACTTTATCGGCAGCATTAATAGCCGAAATAAGCTGCGCAATTTTTTCTTCATCGACGTTATCAAGCGTTTGGCTAACTTCATTGATAATCATGCGTTCTGCGGATAAATAATTCATTATTCTGCCCCCACCGCATGGAAAATAATGTCAGTCAATGCCTGGCGGTTTTCCGCCAGCGTATATCCCTCGCGGAATAAACTGGTGCTGCCGAGCACAAGATCATTCGCCCCGGCATTAACCAATTGTGCAATAGTGGCAAAAGAGACTCGTCCATCAACCTGAATCGTGGGTTTATGTTCCAGTGGACTAATAAGCGCCGCCAGTTGCCGAACTTTATCGACGGCATAACTCACCTGCTGTTCATGCTTATTATCGGCATAACCTGGGTTAATCAGCATTAATAAGACATTATCCAACTGCGGTAATACGTATTCGAGAACCGACAACGGCGTAGCCGGATTAAGCGCCAGCCCAGCCTTGACGCCACGACTTTGAATCAGGCTGACTAATCGCTCTATATGGCGGCTGGATTCGCAGTGAAAAGAGATTTGCTGCACCCCAATATCGAGAATTTTCTGTACAAAAAACTCGTTATTTAACGCCATGATATGGACATCAAAATCTAACGTCGTCACTTCTCGCAGTCGTTTAACAGTATCTAGCCCCAGCGGCATGGCAGGGCTGAACGCGCCATCAATAATATCAATGTGCAGCGCATCAACCTGCGCCGACTCCAGCTCACGGACGGATGCCTTCAGATCGACCAGGTCCGCACACATTATCGAAGGTGAAAGCCGTACTTTTTGTTTCATGACTCATCTCTCCATGTTAAATTCGCAATTTAACGCAACCAATCACAAGAATTAATCGCAACATCATCGCAAACAAACGCAACATCAAGCGCAAAGATCGCAAAACAAACGGTCGATCACAATTTAAAAATTGCGATCCATTGTGAATATGACCGTGAAAGTGTACAACCGCAGCCATTCGCAGATTGTCGTGGTAAGATGGCAGCACAGCGTTGGGTTTCATTGGGCTTTAACAGCAGAGTCAAAGGGATGAAATGGCAAGTTCATTAACCATCGAGCGACGAAATAAACTGGCACAGATCCTGATCGCAGAAGGCAGCGTGAAGGTCGGCAAGATTGCAGAAATGTTTGGGGTTTCGACAGAGACTATCCGCAAGGATCTGATTTACCTCGATAAGAAAGGCATTGCGACCAAAGGGCACGGCGGGGCTATTGCCTCTGGTAACATTCTGGCCATTGAGCAGCCTTTAGCACAAAAAAACACCGAGCATTTGCAGATTAAAGATCAGATTGCGCAGCTCGCGATTCAGCTAATTCCTGAGCGTGGCGTGGTGATCCTTGATACCGGCAGCACCGTGCAGTGCATTGCGAAAGCGCTGACGGCGAAAAGCAAGCTGACTATTATTTCCAATGCTATCAACATTATCCAGCCACTCAGCGGCACAGATAACGATGTGTTTTTAGTGGGGGGAAAAGTGCGAGCCAACAGCCTGGCGTTGGTCGGCATGTGGGGGATTCATGCTTATCAGTCAATTAATGCGGATATCGTTTTTCTTGGCACTGATGGTTTGAAAAATCGCGGCGGCCCGTGCACGGCATCCTATGAGGAAGCCGAAGTGAAGGCCACGATGGTCAAAAGCGCGCGGCTTAAAGTTGTCGTAAGCGACAGCACAAAGTTCACCAGCTCCGGGCTTTTCCAGTTCTGCGACTGGTCGGAAATTGATTATTTTATTACCGATGCTGGGATCCCTGAAGACGAGTTGAGCCATCTGTCAAAACTGACCGAAGTGATTGTGCTGGATTAACCGTTTATCGGCGGTAACAAAACGAAGCCCCGGCGCTGACTCACGTCAGTGACCAGGGTGAGTGGAGGCAGCCAACCCCCAGGCAACTGAAGTACGACAGGTAA
>JBOFJM010000026.1:0-9952 GCA_051656825.1 Kluyvera sp. | reverse complement strand
CAGCGTCATTGCACAGTAGCTGCAACAAAAACCATTTTTGCTTTTGGCCGATACAAACCGGCTTTGTGTCCCAACGCACCAAACGTTTTGGTAACTTATAACGCAACCAGTTTCGGGTCGAAGCGAGGATCCGTACATCCTTACGGCTTAGTCCGACTTCTTCGAACAGCTCTCGGTACATCGCCTGTTCGGGTGACTCTCCAGGATTAATGCCCCCTTGCGGGAATTGCCAGGAGTGCTGACCATAGCGTCTGGCCCACATAACCTGACCCTGACGGTTGCAAATTACAATACCTACATTTGGGCGGTAGCCATCGTCATCAATCACCGGACTACCTCAAAATAAGCTTCAATGTGAATGATTGTTTCACACTCGCTGGAAACGGTAAACCACTCTATTGCACTGCCTCATCTCGAATAACATTTGAATAACTCACAGTAATCATCAGAGTTATAAACAGCAAAGTGCGGTTATCACCGATTTTATTCACTTTTTCTGTGGATAGAGTTGTGAAGAAGTACGGAATTACCCAGGGAAAACCCAGAGTAGTCCGAATAATCTCATGTGAGCCTCTCACAGTAAAACGATATTTTTCATTATGTTATTATACTTAATCCTGATGCATTAGCGCATAACGTGATGATCATCACATAGGTGATCCTTCAATTGATGAAAGATCGAGCAACGTTGGTTTTATCCACAGATTGTGCCAACATCTTAGGCATGTTTTGTGCGAAAATTCGATTTTCGTCGCACGTCAAGGCTGTAAATTGAAACAGTAGTGAGGCTTGTCCCCAGTTATCCCATTTTTCTGTGGATAACATGGTGTAAGATCCTGTTCATTGTCAGTGACCAGAATTGGAAAACCTTTTTTTCCGCCGTTTTTTTGATGGAAAACGTCAAAAAAAATCCATGTTTATCATGGTGTTGTTATGTTTACTCAGAAAAAGTTAAACTCTATCCACACCCAGTGAAATTATTGTTCATTTTTTAAGCAAAAGGCACGTTAACATGTCAACCCTTGCTCCACTGTCGTCATCCCCGAAAACCCAGGCTGAACTGCTTGCTCAGGCACAGCGGCTGGCGGGGTATTCGTTGGGTGAGTTAGCGGCGATGGCAGGCATCACCACGCCGCGCGATTTAAAGCGCGATAAAGGCTGGATTGGCGTGCTGCTGGAAATTTGGCTGGGCGCAAGTGCGGGCAGTAAGCCAGAACAGGATTTCGCCGCGCTGGGCGTAGAGCTGAAAACTATCCCGATTGACCGCCAGGGTCGGCCGCTGGAAACCACTTTCGTCTGCGTCGCACCGCTAACCGGCAACTCAGGCGTCACCTGGGAAAACAGCCACGTTCGCCATAAGCTCAAGCGCGTACTGTGGATACCGGTGGAAGGCGAGCGCACCATTCCGCTGGCAGAACGCCGCGTCGGCGCACCACTGCTGTGGACACCTAACGCCGAGGAAGAAAACCAACTGCGGATGGACTGGGAAGAGTTAATGGACTTAATCGTACTTGGGCAAGTCGAGCGGATTACCGCCCGCCACGGCGAGGTTATGCAGTTGCGCCCGAAAGCCGCCAACAGCAAAGCATTAACCGAGGCCATCGGCGCGCAGGGCCAGCCTATCATGACGCTGCCGCGCGGCTTCTACCTGAAAAAGAACTTCACCGCCGCGCTGCTGGCGCGTCACTTTATGCTTCAGGCGCATTAATTCTTTTGTCCTGCCGCGCTGCGGGATTATACTCGTCCTGCCGTCCGCTGTAAGTTCACTGGCTCCCTTCTGCTGTTCCCGGTCACGACAGGAATCCGTTTCTGGGAATTTGCTATGCCAGCACTCGGCTTCCGAACGGTACATTCAACATACTTCTATTGATGCATTCGTTTTTATTTTGGCAGGACTTATCTAATGTTATTTGCATGGATCACCGACCCCAACGCCTGGCTAGCGCTCGGCACTCTGACGCTGCTGGAGATAGTCCTGGGGATCGATAATATTATTTTTCTCTCGCTGGTTGTTGCTAAGCTTCCCACCGCACAACGCGCCCATGCCCGCCGCTTGGGCTTAATGGCGGCGATGGTGATGCGTCTGGCGTTGCTGGCCTCTATTGCCTGGGTGGTAAAACTCACTCACCCGCTGTTTACCGTGTTCGACCAGGCTATCTCGCTGCGTGATTTAATTCTGCTGCTCGGTGGCCTGTTCTTAATCTGGAAAGCCAGTAAAGAAATTCACGAATCTATCGAAGGCGAAGAGGAAGGGTTGAAAACCAACGTCCACTCGTTCCTCGGGGCTATCGTGCAGATTATGCTGCTGGATATCATCTTCAGTCTGGATTCGGTCATTACTGCCGTCGGCCTTTCTGACCATCTGTTTATCATGATGGCGGCGGTGATCATCGCGGTGGGTGTGATGATGTTTGCCGCAGGGCCGATTGGCGAGTTTGTTGATCGTCATCCGTCGGTAAAAATGCTGGCGCTGTCGTTTTTGATCCTCGTCGGTTTTACGCTGAGCCTGGAGAGTTTCGACGTCCACGTACCAAAAGGTTACATCTATTTCGCGAGGTTCTTCTCGATTGCCGTGGAAAGCCTTAATCTGCTGAGAAACAAGACAAACCCACTCTAATCATCGCTTCACAGCCCTCTTTTGGGGGCTGTGTCTGATTTTTTTAAGATTTTCCTGCTTTATGCTGTTCACGCGGTCGGTTATTACTAGACTATAGAAAGTGCGGCGTTGAAGGGGGATAACGATGACAAAATGGGCAGTATTGATTTCCGCAGTAGGTTTAGCGTTTGCCGTTTCCGGCTGTAGCAGCGATTACGTAATGGCGACAAAAGATGGCCGAATGATCCTGACTGACGGTAAACCAGAAGTCGATGATGACACCGGGCTTATCAGCTACGAAGATCAGCAAGGCAACAGAATGCAGATCAACCGTGACGATGTGTCGCAAATCATTAAACGATAAATGTAGAGGTCAGCCGCTTGCTGGCCTTTTTTTATTTTCTGCTTTCCCTTTTTCTCCCCCTCTGCCATTTTTATATTCCTTTGTCGGGACTCTTTCCCGACGCGGTCACTAAAAGGAAGCTGGCTTATGCACTACCACCGTATCCCCCACAGCTCACTTGAGATAAGCACCCTTGGGCTTGGTACAATGACGTTTGGTGAACAGAATAGCGAAGCCGACGCCCATGAACAGCTTGATTATGCGGTCAGTCAGGGTATCAACCTGATTGATGTCGCAGAGATGTATCCTGTACCTCCGCGCCCAGAAACGCAGGGGCTTACCGAGACTTACGTCGGCAATTGGCTGGCGAAACGCGGTAACCGCGAAAAGCTGGTTATCGCCTCTAAGGTCAGCGGCCCATCACGTAACAACGACAGCGGTATCCGCCCCAATCAGGCGCTGGATCGTAAAAACATTCGTGATGCCCTGCATAACAGCCTGAAGCGCCTGCAAACGGACTATCTCGACCTGTATCAGGTGCACTGGCCGCAGCGCCCGACCAACTGCTTTGGCAAGCTTGGTTACACTTGGGCGGATTCCGCGCCGGTGGTATCGCTGCTGGAAACGCTGGAAGCGCTCACCGAATATCAACGCGCGGGTAAAATTCGCTATATCGGCGTGTCTAATGAAACAGCCTTTGGCGTGATGCGTTATCTGCATCTGGCGGATAAACATGACCTGCCGCGCATCGTCACCGTTCAAAACCCGTACAGCCTGGTTAACCGCAGCTACGAAGTGGCGCTGGCGGAAGTAAGCCAGTTCGAGGGCGTTGAACTGCTGGCCTATTCCTGCCTGGCGTTTGGCACGTTAACCGGGAAGTACCTTAACGGCGCGAAGCCTGCGGGCGCGCGTAATACTTTGTTTAGCCGCTTTACGCGCTACAGCGGTGAGCAGACGCAAAAAGCGGTTGCCGCTTATGTCGATATCGCCAAACGGCATAATCTCGACCCGGCACAAATGGCGCTAGCGTTCGTTCGCCGCCAGCCGTTTGTCGCCAGCACCCTGCTGGGGGCAACCACAATGGAGCAGTTGAAAACGAACGTTGAGAGCCTGCATCTGGAGTTGAGTGAAGAGGTTTTAGCGGAGATTGAAGCGGTGCATCAGGTTTATACCTACCCAGCGCCGTAAAAATTGACCGCGTCGTGCCTGATGGCGCTGCGCTTATCAGGCCTACGGTGTGCAAACTTGTAGGCCGGATAAGGCGTTTACGCCGCCATCCGGCACGGTTACCGTTTGCCCCACAGCCACAGCACGATAATCGCCAGGGCAAACAACACGCCGAACCCAACCCCGACGCCAACAACAGGGATTCCCACGGCGACAGCCAGCGAGTACAGCCCGAGCATAATCAGCATCGCGCTGTTTTCACCGAGGTTTTGCACGGCAATCGCATTGCCGGAGCCGACGGTATGTTTACCGCGATCCTGTAACAGCGCGTTGAGCGGTACGACAAAAAAACCACCGCAAATGCCAATAATCAGCAGCAGCGCATAGGCCGGTAAAATGGCGTGTTGCAGCGCAAATATCGCGACCACCACGCCAATTAACACCCCAGCAGGCATACAGCGCGCTGCCGTTTCCAGCGTCACCCACTTTGCCGCCGCCGCTGCCCCCGCCACAATCCCCACGGCAACCATCGCGTTCAGATAGGTTGGCGTAGCGTTATCGGTCAGCCCCAGCGCCAGCGGAACCCACAGCACCAGCAGGAAGCGCAGCGTAACGCCCGCGCCCCAAAACAGGCTAGTGCCCATCAACGAAAAACGCGTTTCACTGTTCTGCCACAGCACGTTGCAGGCCGTAAAAAAATGGTGGGTCATCGGGCGAAAACGCCAGGATTGCCCGGGACGCGCAGCGGGCAATTGTGGAATGAACACATTAGCCACCACCGCACCACCATACACCGTGGCACAAAGCACCAGTGCCGCGACAACATGCCAGTCCGCCACCACACCGCCCGCCACAGAGCCTATCAGAATCGCCGCAATGGTCGAGGCCTCCATCAACCCGTTAGCTTTCACTAACTTATCGCCGGTGGTTATCTCGCCCAAAATGCCATACTTCGCCGGAGAGTAGGCTGCCGCGCCAATCCCCACCAGCGTGTAGCCAATAAACGGATTTATGCCGACACAAACCAGCGCCGCTCCCGCCAGCTTCAGGCCGTTGGCGAACATCATCACCCGGCCTTTGCTAAAGCTGTCGGCAATCTGGCCCACAAACGGCGCAAAAATAATGTAAGCGCCCACAAACACCATCTGTAAGACAGGCTGGCTCCAGTCTGGATAGAACTGCTGTTTCATCAGCGCCAACGTAGCGAACAGTAACGCGTTATCGCCAAACGCCGAGAGAAACTGGGCGGCAATCACCGCCATCATCCCTTTTGAACAAAGAGAGGTGTTAGTGTGTACTGACTCACGCATTCGGCTGTTCCGTCTCTGCAACCATACTTTTAAGGGCGACGAAATCCGGTTTGCCGCTCCCCAACACCGGTAGCTGTTTCAGCCAGCGGATATCGCAAGGAACCGCCAGCTCCGGCACGCCGTTAGCTCGCGCGTACTGCAATAGCTTGTCGCGGGTCAGTTCGTTATCGGTGGTAAACAGCACCAACGCCTCGCCTTTGCTGGCGTCAGTTTTCACCGCCGTCGCGTGCATTTTGTCCGGCGATACGCCCAGCGCCAACTGTTCAACTATCTCCAGCGACACCATCTCACCGGCAATTTTGGCAAAGCGTTTAGCACGCCCCTGAATTTGCACATAGCCCTGCGCGTCAAAAGCGACAATATCACCGGTGTCATACCAGCCGGATTCCAGCTCACCGTGCTGGTTTTCCGCCGTTGGCGCTTCCAGTACACCAGGATTTTCTACACGCAAGTAGCCCGACATCACGTTTGGCCCTTTCACCTGCAAACGTCCGCCCTGCTCAATACCCGGCACTTCCAACAGGCGCGCATCCATTCCCGGCAGAATACGCCCTACCGTGCCCGGTTTTGCCGCCATCGGTACGTTAATCGAAACCACCGGCGCGCATTCGGTCACGCCGTAGCCTTCCAGAATGCGCAGGCCAAATTTATCCTGCCACAGCGTTTTGGTGCTCTGTTGCAGTTTTTCCGCCCCCGCTACGACATAGCGTAGACGATAGAAATCATACGGGTTGGCGAATCGCGCGTAGTTCGCTAAGAAAGTCGATGTCCCGAACAGCACAGTACAGTTACGGTCATAAACCAGCTCCGGCACCATGCGATAGTGTAGCGGGCTGGGATAGAGAAACACCTGCGCGCCGGTCAGCAGTGGGGTCAACAGGCCGACCGTCAGGCCAAACGAGTGGAACAGCGGCAGCGCCGACATAAAACGGTCGCTGGCGGTAAAGTCGGCGATGGTTTTAATCTGTTCTACGTTCGCAAGGATGCTCTTATGGCTGTGCACCACCCCTTTCGGATGGCCTTCAGAACCCGAGGTAAAGAGGATAATCGCTGGGTCTTCCGGTTTTTGCGCCACCTGCGCCAGGCGTGGCATCAGTACGCGAGAGAAAATCCACAGCTTATCGGCGGGGGTGACATCGCCTTTTAAATCTTCGAGGAATACCCAGCGCACCTGCGTCAGTTGCTCGGTCAGAGGCCAAAGTTTGCCTTTATCAAGGAACGTGCGCGAGGTAAAAATAGTGCCGATTTGCGCGGCGGTAATGGCGCTTGTCAGCCCTTTAACGCCAGCGGTGTAGTTCATCATCGCCGGAATGCGCCCACGGGCAATAGCGCCGAAAATCACTGCCGCGCTGATCCCGGCGTTTGGCAGCATCAGGCCAATTTTCTCGCCCTTCTGGCTGTATTTTTCCAGAATACGCGCCACAAACAGCGTTTTGGTCAGCAGCTTGCGGTAGCTGTCCGGCTGGAAGTTGATATCTTCAACGCACGGTTTTTTCTCGCCAAAGCGATGCATCGCCGACAGCAGCGATTCATACAGCGTTTCCCGTGGGCGCACCGCCATGCGGGCTTCCATCATAATCTGGTGCAGCATTTCACCGGCAATTTTACGGCGATCGCGGGCGCGCGGCGCTTCTGGCATCGGTAGCGTCGTCGGCGGTAAAAGGTGCAGGTGAATGCGCGGGAACAGGCGGCGTTTTACCAGCCCTTTCAGGCGGCTGAAGTAGCTCAGTTCCGCCCCTTCAATGCGCACCGGGATAATCGTCGCCCCCGACTTCGCCGCCACAAAGGCCGCGCCGTCGTAAATCTTCATCAGTGAACCCGAAACCGAAATACGCCCTTCCGGGAAAATAACCACCGGCCGCCCTTGTTCAATCAGGCGCACCAGGTGTTTGATAGACATCGGCTTTGTCGGGTCGAGCGGGACGAAATCGATGATTGGCGTAAGCCAACGCATAAACCATTTTTGGGAAATAGAGGTATAGACAGCGAAAACCGGGCGAACGGGGAGAAACAGCGCCAGCAGAATGCCATCAATAAACGAGACATGGTTAGGGGCAATCAGCACCTTAGGCTGATTCAGCGCCTCGGTGTTACCGGTCATCCGAACTCTGAATAACACCTTGAAAAGTTGACGAAAGAAACAGAGAAGCATACCAACTCCTTTTGCCGTAGTTTTTGTCATTGCAGGGTACACGAGAAAACGGCGGAAAAGCAGTGGGCAGAAGGGACGAAGAAAAAAAAACCTGCGCATCTGCGCAGGTTGGTGTAATTAAGCGGTCAGCCCGTAAAGGCGACTTCACCTATCAATACCTCTGGGATATTCAGATTACCAATGGGGCTAGTCTCTCCTCCAGCGGTCATTCGCAACAGCACTTCGCAAAGTGTAAGCAAACATTTGAATAATCACGTTTGATTGCAAATCACTGTGTAACTCTCTCACAGCAGGCTGTTTGCACGGCAGATTTGTGCATTTCTCCACAGAGTCATCCTTGAATAGCACAGGGATTTCCGTAACACTGGTATGGTGTAAGCGTTTACCCTCTGAAATTTCATTAAGGCATATTATGGCGACAATAAAAGATGTGGCCCGGCTGGCAGGCGTTTCCGTCGCGACCGTGTCCCGCGTCATCAATAATTCCCCCAAAGCCAGCGATGCCTCGCGCCAGGCCGTTTTCACGGCAATGGAAACTCTCAACTATCACCCAAATGCCAATGCTCGCGCGCTGGCGCAGCAGTCAACCGAAACCGTCGGCTTAGTGGTGGGCGATGTTTCCGACCCATTTTTCGGCGCGATGGTAAAAGCCGTCGAGCAGGTGGCCTATAACACCGGTAATTTTCTGTTGATTGGCAATGGCTACCATAACGAGATGAAAGAGCGCCAGGCTATTGAACAGTTGATTCGCCACCGCTGCGCGGCATTAGTGGTACACGCGAAGCTGATCCCTGACGCCGAGCTGGCGGATCTGATGAAACAGATCCCCGGAATGGTGCTGATTAACCGTATTCTGCCCGGTTTTGAACAGCGCTGCGTGGCGCTGGATGACCGCTACGGAGCCTGGCTGGCAACGCGCCATCTCATTCAGCAGGGGCATACCCGCATTGGTTATATTTGCTCAAACCACTCCATTTCAGATGCGGAAGACCGCCTACAGGGCTATTACGATGCGCTGAAAGAGAACGGCCTGCCGTGTAACGACCGCTTAGTAACCTTTGCGGAGCCGGACGAAAGCGGCGGCGAGCTGGCGATGACTGAGCTGCTTGGGCGCGGCAAACAGTTTACCGCCGTGGCCTGCTACAACGATTCGATGGCAGCAGGCGCGATGGGCGTGCTCAACGATAACGGTATCGACGTGCCGCAGGAAATTTCGCTGATTGGCTTCGATGACGTGTTGGTTTCACGCTATGTGCGCCCGCGTTTGACCACCATCCGTTACCCCATCATTACGATGGCGACTCAGGCCGCCGAGCTTGCGTTGGCGCTGGCGGAGAAAAAACCGCTGCCGGATATTACTCACCTGTTCAGCCCTACGCTGGTGCGCCGTCACTCGGTGATTGCGCCATCCGACGCGCCTAAGGCATAGCGATACAGATGCACGGTGGTGTCCGGGTAGTCGAGGGCATCACCGATGTACTAACTCACGCGGCAGCCCTTCACCAAACGCTTGCCACGGCCAGTCGCTCGCCTGTTGCGTATACTGCGGCACAGCATACAGTGGCTGAATGGTCATAATATGTCCTTCATTCCGTTGGTTTTCATTAACCATATCAATGATGAATAATTCAGTTATACATTGTATAAATTCTTCCCCGCGTCGCTAAAAAGCGTGATCTCAGCGGTTATTTGCCTCGGTCATAGAGCATATGCCTCTGAATGACTGTGATAAACTGCAACCTACTACGAAGCCTCAGGGAATAATAATGGCAACAATGCTGGATGTCTCAATACGCGCTGGCGTCTCTAAAGCGACGGTATCCCGCGTGCTAAATGGAACGGGTCAGGTGAAAGAGAGCACCCGCCAGTTGGTGTTCAAAGCAATGGAGGAGCTAGGCTATCGCCCTAACTTTCTGGCGCGCTCGCTGGCTAACCGTACCAGCAACAGCATTGGTCTTGTGGTGTCTACTTTTGACGGCTTTTACTTTGGTCGCCTGCTCCAGCAAGCCTCTCGCCAGACGGAAGCATGGGGCAAACAGCTTATCGTCACCGACGGGCACGACACGCCGGAGCGTGAAGAACAAGCGGTGCAAATGCTTGCCGATCGCCAGTGCGATGCCATCGTGCTCTATACCCGCCATATGAGCGAGAAAGCGATTATGTCGCTGGTGAACAATACGCCGATGCCGTTGGTGGTTATCAACCGTGACGTTAGCCAGGCGCGTGACCGCTGCGTGTTCTTCGAGCAACAAGACGCCGCGTTTCAGGCGGTCGAATACCTGATTTCTCAGGGTCACCGCGATATTGCCTGTATTACCGTTCCGATTCATACCCCAACCGGTAAAGCTCGTTTACAGGGCTACCGCCGGGCGCTGGAACAGCAC
>JBOFJM010000025.1:0-23413 GCA_051656825.1 Kluyvera sp. | reverse complement strand
CTGGTGATTGGCGTTGTCGATGCGTTTCGTGCTGCAGGGCTGAAAATCTTCGGCCCAACCGAAGGCGCGGCACAACTGGAAGGCTCTAAAGCCTTCACCAAAGATTTTCTTGCTCGCCATAAAATTCCCACAGCGGAATATCAGAACTTTACCGAAGTGGAGCCTGCGCTGGCTTACCTGCGTGAGAAAGGCGCACCAATCGTCATTAAAGCCGACGGCCTCGCCGCCGGTAAAGGTGTTATCGTGGCGATGACGCTTGAAGAAGCAGAAGCCGCCGTTCACGACATGCTGGCAGGGAACGCATTTGGCGACGCGGGGCATCGTATCGTTATCGAGGAGTTCCTCGACGGCGAAGAAGCGAGTTTTATCGTGATGGTGGACGGCGAGCATGTCCTGCCAATGGCCACCAGCCAAGATCATAAGCGTGTCGGTGATAAAGACACTGGGCCAAATACTGGCGGCATGGGTGCTTACTCACCCGCACCGGTGGTGACGGATGAAGTGCATCAGCGCACGATGGAACGGATCATTTGGCCAACCGTGAAAGGTATGGCAGCAGAAGGCAACACCTACACCGGTTTCCTGTATGCGGGTTTGATGATCGATAAACAGGGCAATCCGAAGGTTATCGAGTTCAACTGCCGCTTTGGCGATCCCGAAACTCAGCCGATCATACTGCGCATGAAATCGGATCTGGTGGATCTGTGTCTCGCCGCTTGCGACGGTAAGCTCAATGAGAAAACCTCCGAGTGGGATGAGCGTGCGTCGCTCGGTGTGGTCATGGCAGCGGGTGGTTACCCTGGTGATTACCGCACTGGCGATGTTATCCACGGCTTACCACTGGAAGAAGTCGAAGGCGGTAAAGTGTTCCAGGCTGGGACTAAGCTCTCTGCGGATGAACAGGTGCTGACCAGCGGTGGTCGCGTACTGTGCGTCACCGCGCTGGGCCATACCGTTGCTGAAGCGCAGAAACGCGCCTACGCCTTAATGACCGATATCCACTGGGACGATTGCTTCTGCCGTAAAGATATCGGCTGGCGCGCCATTGAACGCGAGCAGAACTAACGCAACAGTTTTGCCAGCAACGTTTTGCGCGTAATCCCTAATTGGCGGGCGGCTTCCGTTTTGTTGCCGCCCGTTTTTTCCAACGCTGCCAGAATCACCTCTTTCTCCACTTCCACCAACGGTTGAATAGCCTCTTCGCACGACGATGACGTTTGAATTGGCGTTCCGGCGATTGCCAGCGGTAGCTCACGTTCAGAAATATATTCTCCGGTCAGCAAGACCACCGAGCGCTCGATGGCGTTCTCCAGCTCACGGATATTGCCCGGCCATGCGTAGTGGATCAGCAAATCCATCGCCTGTGGCGTAAAGCCTTTCACCACTTTGCGGTTGCGCTCGGCAAACCGTTGGAGGAAATACTCCGCCAGTTGCGGAATATCTTCCCGACGCTGGCGCAGCGGCGGCATGTCGATAGCCACAACGTTCAGGCGATAGTAGAGATCCTGGCGAAAACGCCCTGCCGCCACCTCTTCGGCGAGATTGCGATGTGTCGCGGCAATCAACCGGACATCGACCGCAAGGGTCTGATTACTGCCAACACGCTGCACTTCTCGCTCCTGAATCGCTCGCAGCAGGCGCACCTGCATCAACGGTGAGATATCGCCAATCTCATCAAGGAACAACGTGCCACCGTCGGCTTCAACAAAGCGCCCTTCTCGCCGTTTATCAGCACCGGTAAACGCGCCTTTCTCATGACCGAACAACTCAGACTCCAGCAGAGATTCATTAAGCGCCGCGCAGTTCAGCGTGACCAGCGGTTTATCGCGGCGCGCGCTGCTGGTGTGCAACGCTTTCGCCACCAGCTCTTTACCCGTGCCGGATTCACCGTGAATCAGTACCGTGGCGTCTGACGGCGCCACCAGCGCGATGTTATTTAACAGCGTTTGCATCGCCGGGCTGCTGCCTACCATGCCAAATCGCGCCGCCGGGCTGGACGATGCCGCGCCTTCCGCCTGGCGAGTATGCTCCAGCGCCTGAGCCAACGTTTGCTGTAGCCGGTCAAAATCCAGTGGTTTAATCAGGTAATCCAGCGCGCCAGACTTAATCGCCTCCACGGCAGTGTCCACGCTGGAGTAAGCGGTCATAATCAGTACCGGAATGGCGGGGTTATGCGCTTTAATCTCTTTTAGCGTTTCGATACCGTCCATTTCCGCCATCCGAATATCGCAAAGCACCAAATCAAATACCCGCTGGCGCACCTGTTCCAACGCCTGTAGGCCGTTATAGGCCAGCGCCGTTTGGTATCCCCATCCTCTCAGCAGCGCCTGTAAGATGGTGCAGTGGCTAATATCATCATCCACCAGCAGAATATTGACCTTTTCCTCCATCATGCTTGCTCATCCTTTTGTTGCCGATTAACCGGCAGGTAGAGGGTAAATACCGCTCCCTTGCCAGGCGTGCTGTTCACGTGGATTGTCCCACCGTGTTGTTCAACAATGTTCTGCACCACCGCTAAACCCAACCCTGTACCATCGGCTTTGGTAGTAAAATAAGGGGTGAAAATGGCCTGCTGCTCGTCCGGCGTCATCCCTTTGCCATCATCCGCCACGCTCAGCTTCACGCGACCATCAGCGCATTCACTCACCGCCACGGTAATCGTGCCTTCGCGGCCAATGGCCTGAATAGCGTTGAGATAGAGGTTCAGCAGCACCTGGTTGATCCTGTCAGGGTCAGCCTGAATACGGCACAGCCCAGGCGGCGCGGTAAATTTCAACGTAATCGCGCGGCTTAATGCATCCTGGCTCACCAACTGAAGCGAATGGCCAATCACTTCGTTGAGATCAACTGGCTGCCATTTTAAATGGGCAGGGCGCACCAGCTCCAGCAGTTCACTGACCACACGGTTCAGGCGGTCGGCCTCTTTCGCCATCACCTGCGCCAGCTCATAGGCTTCGCCCCCCGGCGGCGTACGCTCGGCGAAATATTTCGCTAACCCTTTGATAGACGACAGCGGGTTGCGGATTTCATGCGCCACCCCAGCAGCCAAATGCCCCAGCGCCATCAGCTTTTCTTTGCGATGCATCGCTTCCTGGAGCAACTTACGCGAGCGCTGGTAACGGCGAAACCAAAACTGCGCAAGAACAGTCGCCATCATCACGACTCCGGCGGCGCACAGCATCACAATCATGTTTCTCTGCCCGCGCGCCAGCTCAGCGTCCATCTCGCGAACGTCAAAGGCGATAAAAATAACCTGCGGGGTATCCGCGCGTGAAGCCGTTGGATTACGGCGCATCATCATACGCATGTGATGGCTGCCGGGGGCGTCCTGAGGGCGGAACTGGCGATAAATCTCCAGCGCGGGTTCCGGCGTCTCAATTCGCCGCCAGCGTTCTTTATCACTCACCTGAAGGGTGCGCAGGGTGTTCACGTCGTAGAGCGTGCTGCCCACCTGCTGTGGGTCGCTATGGGCGATAACCTTTCCCTGCTCGTCGGTCACGGCGAACCACTGCACACCGGGCTGCCAGGCCATATCTTCTAGCATCGCCTGTAGTTGAGCATGATGCATCCGCATACCCATGCCAACACGTGTACCAGACTCCAGCGCGCGAATCAGCACACCGCCCTTCTCCTGGATAGCCTGCTGCGCCGCCGCGCTCTCGCGACTATAGTCACGCACGATCAGCGCCGAAAACAGGCTTACCAACAGCACCACGATACCGGTCAGTAGCCAACTGAGGCCGGTCGCTACTGAGTCCTTCTGTAATCGTATGAGGTTCATGGAACGTCCTTCTCTTTTCCCTTTGCTATCCCTCAGCAGGAATCATGCCATCTTTCGCCCACGCCAACCCAGCCTGCGAGCACAAACCGCCAGAATCGACGGGTAAAAATGACTCACCTGGATACCCCTCGCGGGTCATTTTTACTCACTATGCGCGAGTCCACAGGCGAAACCCCGCGATTTTCGCGGTGCGACAAACTGGCACAGAAGATGCAACAGCCGTAGTAACTACACTACAGGAGAACTCATCATGAAACGGAACAAAAATCTGCCTCTGGCTCTGTTTGCCCTCGCGGCCCTGACACTCACCAGCGGCGTAGCGCTAGCCGGACCACATCACGGGAACGGAAACATCAACAACGACGGCTATAGCCAGCTCTCCGATACACAGCAGGCCACGGCGAAGAAATTGCATAACGACTTCTACACGCAAACCCGCGCATTGCGTCAACAGTTGACCTCAAAGCGCTATGAGTACAATGCGCTGTTAACGGCGGATAAACCCGATAGCGCCAAAATTGAGGCTGTCGCACAAGAGATGGAGGCGTTAAGCCAGAAGCTAGACCAGCAGCAGGTCAAATTAGACGTCGCAATGGCGCAAGCGGGAATACCACGCCACAGCGGTATGGGCTATGGTTGCCAGGGCGGCGGGCATATGAGCGGTGGACACATGGGCGGCATGAACCGCTAGTCGGCGTTTAGAAGGTTTTTTCTTTCGGCTGCCAGGTACAGTAGTCCTGGTTTGCCACCAGCAAGAGCTGGAGGCCCTCTGGCGCTTCCAGCCAGGCGATACTGACATCTGCGGCAGAACGGCTTTGACGGCTGGCAATATGCTCCAGTGCGCGGGCGTCAAAATCAGGTTTTAGTGTCTCGCCTTCACAGGTCGTCACGGTTTTATCTGCATGCCAACGCCCCTGACGTAACACCACTTTCCCTAAACGCAGCGCATCGCTGGTCTGGCGAATTTGCTCTGCACGGTAGCGATAGAGCGCCACCTGGTCGCTGGAGAGCTGCTGTTTCTGCCCATCAATCTCACGCTGCATAAAGCTCAGCTCGCCGCTACTGTCGAAGCGGGCGCGAATGTGTTCAGAAGGTTTACCGTAGATATTCAGTTCTATCAGCAACAGTTTGTCATCCTGCCAGCGATATTCACTGGTCGAGGTGCTGCCACTGTGCCACGGGCTAAAAGTGGCAAGGAGGTGCGTTTCGCCGCCGTCATCTTTACGCCAGATGCGTACAGCACCCTGCGTGTCGGCATAACCGCTGGCGGTAAAAGGGGGAAGCGTGCTGTTGTGGCTACAAGCGGTGAGCAAAAACAGACCCGCCAGCCCAAACAACCGTCGCCAAATAGACGAAAGGGGCGAAACCGCCCCTTCTTTAAAACTGTTCACTGCCACGCAATCTTACTTAACAGCGTCTTTCAGTGCTTTGCCAGAAACAAATGCCGGCACGTTAGCTGCGGCGATTTTGATTTCTTTACCGGTCTGCGGGTTGCGGCCAGTACGCTCAGCGCGGTGGTTCACTTTGAAGGTACCGAAACCAACCAGTTGTACAGCATCACCTTCTTTCAGAGACTCAGTAATAGCAGCCAGGGTGGATTCCAGTGCAGCTTTAGCCTGGGTTTTAGACAGTTCAGCCTTGTCCGCAATTACATCAATCAGTTGAGTCTTGTTCATAAGTTATCCTTACAATGTGTTTATCGCTTGCTAAGCATCGAGTGCGACGAAAATGCCAGAAAAGCACTCTCCTGCATACACGCACCGATAGCCACTTTTTTTCGCCCTCCAAATGTAGACCAGACGGGGGGCAGATGTGAAGCCTTCAGGCGCGACAATTCAGGCGGTAAATCACGTTTTATTGTCTCATTGCTGAAAATTTATACCAATATTGCTTTCAGCGGCTTCGCGAAGGTCTGCGCGCAGTCCTTTTATCAGTTCAATATCGCGTTCTTCACACTCGGCCAAAAGACGGAAAATCTCCCATTGGATGTCCCATTCCTGCTCTACGGCGGGGTTCAAACGCAGCTCTTCATCGGTCATTTCTCGACCAGCCTGGGTCATTTCCAGCATCGCCACGGTGGTGATAGAACTCTTGCTGACTTCAATCGCGTGCTCGAGCGTTTCGCCGCTCAGGCGAGAATGTATTAATTCGCTCAATGCAACGCAGGCATCGATCGCCGGATACACACCGTACATATCAAAATCGTCAGCCGCCGGAATCGCCTCTTCGAGCTTTTCGAGCTGGCTGTCAAAGTTCACTTTGGCATCTTTTACCGTCAGCGTTTCCCAGATGAGATCCAGAATGCGGCGATAAATATGCGGGTCGCCGAATTCGGACTCTTTGCAGAACATGCCGTAGTTCGGGTACATACGCTCGCACAGACAGGCCATGAAAGTGACGTGCTGCCAGCTTTCCAGCTTCTCCAGGCGCAGATGAATCGGGTTTTGTAACATGATGAATTCTCAAATACGGAAATTAGCCGCAGTTTACCTGAATTATGCCTATTTTGCTGTAAGACGCACAAAAGCTGGGCGCTCCGATGCCACCGCATCTGCCCATCGCGTTGGCTCCGGTAAACGGTAGCCTTTCAGGCAGCGTTCTACCCACATCAGCGCGCTATCAAGACCAACGCGGTGGCCGGTCGAGATAAACAGCGGGTTACAACGCGCTTTGCTGCGCAAGACCCACGCCAGCGGCTCGCCTTTGTCACTCAACGCAGACAACGCGCCAGGCTCATCACCCAGCGGTTCAAACTTGCCGCACAGCCGTTTTTTCGCCACGCCAAGGGTCGGCACATCCACCAGCAGGCCAAAATGGCTGGCAACGCCGAGACGGCGTGGATGGGAGATGCCATGTCCATCGACAAACAGCAGATCAGGTTTGTGCGAAAGCAGCTGCCACGCCGCCATCAGCGCGGGCGTTTCACGAAACGAGAGGAAGCCGGGAATATACGGCATGGTGGTGGCGATGCGCGCCACCTTGTACTCCAAAAGCTCCAGCGACGGATATTTTAACAATACGATCGCCGCCCGCGTCACTTCGCCGCCCAGCTCAAAGCCCACATCCGCCCCGCCGATCAGACTCGGCGGATCGCTATCAAAACGATCCTCGCGGATAACCGACGAAGCCAGTTCAAGCTGCTGCGCGCGTAGCGATGCGAGATCCATTCCCGTTGCCCTAGCGATGATACTGCGCCGACAGGCGGTGTACCGCTTCAACAAAGACGCCCGCGTGCTCTGGCGGTACATCCTGATGAATACCGTGACCGAGGTTAAAGACATGGCCTTCGCCCTGACCAAAGCCCGCCAGAATGGTTGCCACTTCATCTTCGATGCGTGCTGCCGGTGCGTAGAGCATTGAAGGATCCATATTGCCCTGTAGCGCCACTTTATGGCCTACGCGGCGGCGCGCATCGGCAATATCAGTTGTCCAGTCAAGACCCAGCGCATCACAGCCGGTTTCTGCCATCGCTTCCAGCCACTGACCACCGCCTTTGGTGAACAGCGTCACCGGCACACGACGACCGTCGTTTTCGCGCAGCAGACCATCGACGATTTTATGCATGTAATACAAAGAGAACTGCTGATAGTCGCGGCCAGTCAGCACACCGCCCCAGGTGTCGAAAATCATCACCGACTGCGCGCCCGCTTTAATCTGTGCGTTCAGATACAACGTGACGCTTTGCGCCAGCTTATCAAGCAGCAGATGCAGCGCCTGAGGGTCGGCATACATCATCTTTTTAATCATGGTGAAGGCTTTGCTGCTGCCGCCTTCGACCATGTAAGTTGCCAGCGTCCACGGGCTGCCAGAGAAACCAATCAGCGGCACTTCGCCTTTCAGCTCGCGGCGGATGGTGCGCACTGCGTTCATCACATAGCCCAATTCCCCTTCCGGGTCAGGAATTGGCAGCTTTTCAACATCCGCTTTGCTGGTGATAGGCGAGGTAAAGCACGGGCCTTCCCCGGCTTCAAAATACAGCCCCAGCCCCATGGCATCGGGAATGGTCAGGATATCCGAGAACAGAATCGCGGCATCAAGCGGGTAGCGGCGCAGCGGCTGTAATGTCACTTCACAGGCCAGCTCGGCATTTTTGCACAGCGACATAAAATCCCCCGCCTGAGCACGGGTGGCTTTGTACTCCGGCAAATAGCGGCCCGCCTGGCGCATCATCCATACCGGGGTGACATCAACGGGCTGGCGCAGCAGCGCGCGCAGATAACGATCGTTTTTCAGTTCGGTCATTTTTCCATTCCTTGAGCTATTTCACGCCAGTGTAACATGTCTGTCATTCGTACTCTGCCCGACAGATTGCCACGGTGTCTTCAATCAACCGGCGCGCCACTGTGCCCGGCGGCGGCAGGAGCGGCAAGTTGTCGTAGCGATACCAGTTCGCTTCCAGCAATTCTTTCGGGTCGATAACTATCTCGCCGCTGTCGTATTCCGCCATAAACGCCGTCATCAACGATTGCGGGAACGGCCACGGCTGCGAAGTGACATAGCGCAGGTTTTTCACCTTAATGCCGCTCTCTTCCATCACTTCGCGCGCCACCGCCTGTTCTAAGGTTTCGCCCACTTCAACAAAGCCCGCCAGCACGGTGTGAACACCGTTGCGGTGGCGAACATGCTGCGCAAGAAGAATCGCGTCGTTACGGCGAATGGCGACAATAATGCAGGGCGCAATTTGCGGGTAATAGCGTTCACGGCAGTGGCTGCACAGCATCGCCCATTCGGTTTTGCTCGGGTGCATAGTGTGCCCGCAGTAGCCACAGTATTTATGCGAACGGTAAAACTCCGCTAGCTGCACGCCGCGCCCAGCCAGTTGAAACAGGCCAACGTCCAGATCAAGCACCTGGCGTACCGAGCCCATGTCGTGGCGGCGCTGTTGCTGTACCAGCCATACCGGAGCACCATCCCATTCGCCAATCTGGAGTGCGCGCTGACCCACAAGATCGAAATTTACCGCTTCGCCATATGGCAATTCACCAGCGGGCAACCATAATTTTTGTTCGTGGCTGACTATCCACCAGCCGCGATCCGATTTTTCAATTATACGATCCATATCTCTTGCGCTACCTTTGCTTCACAGGCATGTTATTAACATAATATTTACATATTGATGTGAGCAGATTAAAACCACACTGATGCGGGGGTCAACCTATGTTAAACCAGTTAGAGAGCCTGACAGAGCGCGTTAAAGGACACCATCGACTGGTAGACCGCTGGCTGAACATTCGTAAGCACCTGCTCGTGGCTTACTACAATTTGGTTGGCCTTAAGCCTGGCAAAGAATCGTTTATGCGTCTTAATGAGAAAGCGCTTGATGACTTTTGTCAGCGTCTGGTTGACTACCTTTCTGCCGGTCATTTCAGTATTTATGAACGCATTATCCATAAAATGGAAGGCAACAGCCCGCTTTTAAACGCCAGCAAAATCTGGCCGCAGTTGGATGCCAATACCCAGTTGATTATGGATTACTACGATTCCACTCTGGAAAATGCTATCGACCAGGATAATGGTTTGGATTTCCAACAGGCGCTGTCTGATATCGGTGAAGCGCTGGAAGCGCGCTTCCGCTTAGAAGACCAACTGATCATGCTGGCCTTCGAGGCACTCGATCAGGGCGAGATGAAAAGCACGGCTTGAGATTTGCTGCGTTAACGAGTAGTTTACATTCATTACCTCTAATCATCAGAGGTTGCTTCTTGTCGGAGTGCCTTACGTGAAAGCGTAGGCTGAGACCGTTAATTCGGGATCCGCGGAACCTGATCAGGCTAATACCTGCGAAGGGAACAAGAGTAATTCAGCTTTATGCTGCTGCCTTTGCGGGCGGCGCACATCCATTACTCAATCCGTCGTCTGACAAGCCATATCCTTACTTTTTCTGGAATGAGCTATGTCTGCCACTACTAAACCATCTCGTCGCGAACAGCGCGCCCAGGCCCAACACTTTATCGACACGCTGGAAGGGACTGCCTTTCCCAACTCCAAACGCATTTACATTAGCGGTTCACAGCCAGATATCCGTATTCCAATGCGTGAAATCCAGCTTAGCCCGGCGCTGATTGGCGGCACGAAAGACGAACCGCAGTATGAAGAAAACGAGGCCGTGCCGGTGTACGACACCTCTGGGCCTTACGGTGACTCCGAGGTGGCGATTAACGTCCAGCAGGGTCTGGAAAAACTGCGCCAGCCGTGGATTATCGCGCGTAACGACAGCGAAGAGTTAGACGACCGTAGCTCCGCCTATACCAGAGAGCGCCTGGCCGACGATGGGCTGGACGAGCTGCGCTTCACCGGCCTGTTAACGCCAAAGCGCGCCAAAGCAGGCAAGCGCGTAACGCAGTTGCACTATGCCCGTCAGGGGATAGTGACGCCGGAAATGGAGTTCATTGCCATTCGCGAAAACATGGGCCGCGAACGCATCCGCAGCGAAGTGTTGCGCCACCAGCATCCGGGCGTTGGCTTTGGCGCTCGTCTGCCGGAAAACATCACGCCAGAATTTGTGCGCGATGAAGTCGCCGCCGGACGCGCGATTATCCCGGCCAACATCAACCACCCGGAATCAGAGCCGATGATCATCGGGCGCAACTTCCTGGTGAAGGTCAACGCCAACATTGGTAACTCGGCGGTGACGTCCTCCATCGAAGAAGAGGTGGAAAAACTGGTGTGGTCTACCCGCTGGGGAGCGGATACGGTGATGGATCTCTCCACCGGTCGCTATATTCACGAAACCCGCGAGTGGATTTTGCGTAACAGCCCAGTGCCTATCGGCACAGTTCCCATCTACCAGGCGCTGGAGAAGGTTAACGGAATAGCCGAAAACCTTACCTGGGAAGCCTTTCGCGACACATTACTGGAGCAGGCCGAACAGGGCGTGGACTACTTTACTATCCACGCGGGCGTCCTGTTGCGCTACGTGCCAATGACCGCCAAACGCCTGACGGGCATTGTCTCGCGCGGCGGGTCGATTATGGCGAAGTGGTGCCTTTCTCATCATCAAGAGAATTTCCTCTACCAGCACTTCCGCGAAATCTGCGAAATTTGCGCGGCCTACGACGTGTCACTGTCACTGGGCGATGGTCTGCGCCCTGGCTCTATTCAAGATGCTAACGACGAAGCGCAGTTCTCCGAGCTGCATACTCTGGGCGAGCTGACCAAAATTGCCTGGGAATATGACGTGCAGGTGATGATTGAAGGCCCAGGCCACGTGCCGATGCATATGATCCAGCGCAACATGACTGAAGAGCTGGAACACTGCCACGAAGCGCCGTTTTACACCTTAGGGCCGTTGACCACGGATATCGCCCCGGGCTATGACCACTTCACTTCCGGGATTGGCGCGGCGATGATCGGCTGGTTTGGCTGTGCGATGCTGTGCTACGTCACGCCGAAAGAGCACCTTGGTCTGCCGAACAAAGAAGATGTGAAACAAGGGCTGATTACCTACAAAATCGCGGCCCACGCGGCTGATTTAGCCAAAGGCCACCCTGGCGCGCAAATTCGCGATAACGCGATGTCGAAAGCCCGCTTCGAATTCCGCTGGGAAGACCAGTTTAATCTGGCGCTTGATCCGTTCACCGCCCGCGCTTACCACGATGAAACCCTGCCGCAAGAGTCCGGCAAAGTCGCCCATTTCTGTTCCATGTGCGGGCCAAAATTCTGCTCGATGAAAATCAGCCAGGAAGTGCGCGACTACGCCGCCGCACAGACCATCGAAATCGGCATGGCCGATATGTCAGAGAACTTCCGCGCTAAAGGCGGCGAAATCTATCTGAAAAAGGAGGAAGTCTGATGTATCAGCCTGATTTCCCGACCGTGCCGTTCCGCCTCGGACTTTACCCGGTAGTAGACAGCGTACAGTGGATTGAGCGCCTGCTGGAGGCGGGCGTGCGCACCATTCAACTGCGCATTAAAGACAAGCGCGACGAAGAGGTCAAGGCCGACGTTATCGCGGCCATTGCATTAGGACGCCGCTTCAATGCCCGCCTGTTTATCAACGACTACTGGCGACTGGCTATCAAACACCACGCATACGGCGTGCATCTGGGTCAGGAAGATCTTGAAACCACTGATTTGAAAGTGATTCAGACCGCAGGTTTGCGCCTTGGCGTTTCGACACACGATGATATGGAAATCGACGTGGCGCTGGCTGCCCGCCCTTCATACATCGCGTTGGGCCACGTATTCCCGACACAAACCAAACAGATGCCGTCTGCGCCGCAGGGGTTGCGACAACTGGCGAACCATATTGAACGCCTGGCGGATTACCCTACCGTCGCCATTGGCGGCATCAGCCTTGAGCGCGCGCCAGCGGTACTGGCGACCGGCGTTGGCAGCATTGCGGTGGTCAGCGCGATTACTCAGGCGGCAGACTGGCGCGCCGCCACCACACAATTGCTGGAAATGGCAGGAGTTGGCGATGAATGATCGCGATTTTATGCGCTATAGCCGGCAAATTTTACTCGGCGATATCGCCATTGAAGGCCAACAAACGTTGCTCTCCAGCCGGGTGCTGATTGTCGGGTTAGGTGGGCTAGGCTCTCCCGCCGCGCTGTATCTGGCAGGCGCGGGAGTTGGCACACTGGTACTGGCGGACGATGACGACGTGCACCTCAGCAACCTGCAACGGCAGATCCTGTTCACGACAGACGATATTGCCCGCTCAAAGTCGCAGGCGGCACAACAACGGCTGGCGCGTCTTAACCCCGATATCGAACTGGTGGTATTACAACAACGGCTAACGGGCGACGCGCTCCGCCACGCCGTTGCCCAGTCTGACGTGGTGCTCGATTGTACCGATAACATGGCGACTCGCCAGGCGCTCAACGCCGCCTGCGTCACGCAGAATACGCCGCTAGTCACCGCCAGCGCGGTGGGGTTTGGCGGCCAGTTAATGGTGCTGACACCGCCCTGGGAACACGGGTGTTATCGCTGCCTGTGGCCGGATGATCTCGAACCGGAACGCAACTGCCGCACCGCCGGGATCGTCGGCCCTGTGGTGGGCGTTATGGGGACTTTGCAGGCGCTGGAAGCCATCAAATTACTTAGCGGTATCGAAACACCTTGCGGTGAATTGCGCCTTTTCGACGGTAAAACCAGCCACTGGCGCAGCCTGGCGCTACGCCGAGCTAGCGGCTGCCCGGTATGCGGAGGGCAACATGCAGATTCAGTTCAATGACGAGCCGATGCAATGTGCCGAAGGGCAAACCGTGAGTAAGCTGCTCACCGCGCTAAATCAGCTGCAACCAGGTGTGGCGCTGGCGTTAAATCAGCAAATTTTGCCGCGTGAACAGTGGCCACAGCAAATCGTGCAGGAAGGCGACCAAATCCTGCTGTTTCAGGTTATCGCAGGGGGTTGATATGTTACGTATTGCAGACAAAACGTTTGATTCACATCTGTTCACCGGAACCGGGAAGTTTGCCTCGTCGCAACTGATGGTTGACGCCATCCGCGCCTCTGGCAGCCAATTGGTCACACTGGCGATGAAACGGGTGGATTTACGTCAGCACAATGATGCCATTCTGGCTCCGCTCATCGAAGCGGGCGTCACGCTGTTGCCCAACACCTCTGGGGCAAAAACCGCCGAAGAGGCTATTTTCGCCGCCCAACTGGCGCGTGAGGCGCTGGGGACAAACTGGCTGAAGCTGGAAATTCATCCCGACGCACGCTGGTTATTACCCGATCCTATCGAAACGCTGAAAGCCGCCGAAGCGCTGGTGAAGCAAGGATTCATCGTCCTGCCCTACTGCGGTGCGGATCCGGTGCTGTGCAAACGGTTGGAAGCCGTAGGCTGCGCGGCAGTGATGCCGCTCGGCGCGCCCATTGGTTCAAATCAGGGGCTGGAAACCAAAGCAATGCTGGAAATCATCATTCAGCAGGCGACCGTTCCGGTAGTGGTCGATGCTGGCATCGGTGTGCCCAGCCACGCCACACAGGCGCTGGAGATGGGCGCTGACGCAGTGCTGGTCAACACGGCGATTGCCGTCGCCGACAATCCAGTGATGATGGCAACCGCCTTCCGTCTGGCGGTTGAAGCCGGCTTGCTGGCGCGCCAGGCCGTACCGGGAAGCAAACGTTCGCAGGCCAGCGCCACCAGCCCGTTAACCGGATTCCTGGAGGCACTGGCATGAAAACGTTCACCGACCGCTGGCGACAGCTTGAGTGGGACGATATCCGCCTGCGCATCCACAGCAAAACGCCCGCCGACGTCGAGCGGGCGCTCAACGCCTCAATGCTCAGTCGTGACGACATGATGGCGCTGCTTTCACCCGCCGCCGCCGACTATCTGGAACCGCTGGCAAAGCGGGCGCAGACACTCACCCGCCAGCGTTTTGGCAACACGGTCAGTTTCTACGTTCCGTTGTATCTTTCCAATCTGTGCGCCAACGACTGCACCTACTGCGGTTTTTCCATGAGCAATCGCATTAAGCGCAAAACGCTGGATGAAGAGGAAATTAAACGGGAGTGCGCCGCCATTCGGG
This sequence comes from Kluyvera sp., assembly GCA_051656825.1. GTDB lineage: Bacteria > Pseudomonadota > Gammaproteobacteria > Enterobacterales > Enterobacteriaceae > Kluyvera. Next base: position 9,150 of record JBOFJM010000025.1, on the reverse strand, counting down.
CAATGAATTTCGAGCACTTGTTGCTGGTGACCGGCGAGCATCAGGGAAAAGTGGGGATGGATTATTTTCGCCGCCATATTCCTGATATTCGCCGCCAGTTTTCCTCGTTACAGATGGAAGTTCAGCCGCTGGCAACCGAGGAGTACGCCGAGCTTAAAACCCTGGGTCTCGACGGCGTGATGGTTTATCAAGAAACCTATCATGAGGCGATGTACGCGCAGCATCACCTGAAAGGCAAAAAACAGGACTTTTTCTGGCGGCTCGATACTCCCGACAGGCTAGGACAGGCGGGTATCGACAAAATTGGCCTCGGTGCGCTAATCGGTCTTTCTGATAGCTGGCGGGTAGACTGCTTTATGGTCGCCGAACACCTGCTATGGCTTCAGCAGCACTACTGGCAGAGCCGTTATTCTATCTCTTTCCCGCGCCTGCGCCCGTGTGCTGGCGGTATTGAGCCTGCGTCTATCATGGATGAACGCCAGTTAGTGCAAACCATTTGCGCTTTCCGGCTGTTTTCGCCGGATACTGAACTGTCGCTCTCTACCCGCGAGTCGCCGTGGTTCCGTGATCATATGATCCCACTGGCTATCAACAACGTCAGCGCCTTCTCGAAAACGCAGCCGGGGGGTTACGCCGATAATCACCCAGAGCTGGAACAGTTCTCCCCGCACGATGCCCGCACGCCGATTGAGGTCGCGCAGGCATTAACGGCGCAAGGGCTACAACCGGTATGGAAAGACTGGGACAGCTATTTGGGGCGCGCTTCGCAACGCTAAAGCAAACTCGGTAATAACCCAAAACAGGCTGGATAACGCCTCGCAAAGATAAGCAACGGGCATTGTTGGTATATGACATGTCCGTTACGCTGCTTTGGTCGGCCGCTGAGGTTGACCAGGGCAGCTCAATATCCCCGCTGCCCTGCCCACCACGTGCAGGCGAATATCATGCAAATCAAATTTATAATAGAAATCTAATCTCCGAATGTAGATTAAATACTCCCCCTATCATGAATAAAGTATAATTACGGATAATAAATAGATAAGAATAATTGCAGTAATCGTATTGCTAAGCTTCTGCAATTTACCTCTGGATTAGAACTAATGATCAGCCCTTATAGCAGAAGACTATCGTTTACCGCGCCTATACTTATTAGCTTCGCGGGAATTATCCTTACCTTTGTGATTATCGCCTCGCTAGTTACTTTTGTTCAGCGTAACAATATTATTCGCGAATACCACGGCGTTAATCGTAATTTCACCCATAATCTGGCGGTCAATTATACCGAGTCGATTCTACGTAAGAACGAGTATATTTTGGGGCGGGCAGTAACCTATTTATCGCGCAACGATAAGCTGAACAAAGTTGTTAATCTCTCGCCAGAGCAAGGTTTGCAAGCCATGATGCAGTTGCTGTCGATGATGCCTACCGTTTCATCGATCTCCCTTGCCGATGCGGAGGGGCGTTATCTGCACGCACCGCAAGCGACTAGCCGCGCTAACCCGGTTCCGTTCAATGCCACCAAGCGACCGTGGTTTATTGATCAGAGCGATGTGGGCATTTTCAGCCGTTATACCGAGCCCTATAGCAATTTCTTTACCCACCAGCAGACGGTCGCGCTCGCAAAACCGGTTATTTCTTCCGAGGGGAAATTAAAGGGTACGCTGGCGTTCCACTTCGATTTATCTGCGATGAGCCATACGTTGCGCCAGATGAAGCCGCCAGTACAGGGTGAGTTTTTTGTGGTTAACCGTAGTGGTCAGACGCTATTGCACTCGGATGACAACAAGCTATTTCAGAGCATCGTCAGCGATAAGTTGCTGGTCAGAATGACTGCGGGTGAAGGGGAAGTATTCGATAAAGAAACCCGCACCTGGTACTACTATTATGCGTTCACTAAACCCGGCTGGTTTGCCATTTATAAAGTTTCAGGCAATACCCTAAATATGCTGGCTCAGCGTGAGAGCGTGACCGTCGCCTGGGGCTTTGCGCTGGCGGGGGTTATCATCATCATCTTCGGTTTGTACCTGCACCAGGCCTGGAAGCGATGATGCATAAAGCAATTGAAACCAACAAGGCCCGCGAACAGGTATCTGTCCGGCAGGCGACGGTGGATTCGCTAACGTGCTGTAAAAACCGCTGGGCTTTTGATACTGATATCGCCGCATTGATGAAAGACCGTCAGCCGTTCGCGCTTGCATTGGTGGATATTGATAACTTCAAATCGATCAACGATACCTGGGGCCACCTGAGCGGCGATATCGTACTGCGTAACGTCGCTCGCGAAGGGCTGCGTATCCTACAGGCACACGACCTTTCCCTGTATCGCTACGGCGGTGAGGAGTTCGCCATTCTCTTTACGTCGGAACGTATTGAGGAGGCGGGCGTGCTGCTGGAGCTATGGCGTATGAGTGTCGCAAAACGAACGTGGCGCGAAAAAGGCCTCAGCGTTACCTTCAGTGCGGGCGTGGGCGAATGGCATATGGGAACGCTGGAACAGTTGGTGACTAACGTCGATAAGGTGCTATATGACGCCAAACGCCAGGGGAAAAACCGGATTTTGCGTGCCACGATCACCTAACCTCTGCCCTCTCTTGTGCCGGATAACCCTTACGCTTATCCGGCCTCTTATCTCCCCTTCAATCTCACATCGCCCCCTTCTAATGTATGAAAAATGTAACCGGTTTCAGTTTTTTGCGGCGATCTTTGTGATGCCTTACACACAATCGTCGTAAAGCAGTTGTTGATCGTTTCAGCTCGCGATAAACATGGTTAATCACGGGTCATGAGGGAGCATTATGAAGAATATCGTTTTATGCTGTGCTGCGGGAATGTCCACCAGCATGCTGGTACAACGCATGCAGGATGCAGCTCAGAAAAAAGGCATTGAAGTCTCGATTAAAGCCGTACCAGTGGCCGAATTCAAAGCGAACATCAACGAGGCGGATATCGTCCTGCTAGGCCCACAGGTCAAGTATGAGCAAGCTAAATTGCAGGCTCTGGCTGACCCACTGGGTAAGAAAGTCACCGTCATCGATATGATGGACTACGGCATGATGAAAGGCGATGTCGTGCTTGAGAAAGCCCTTAAGTTAATGGAGTGAGGCAGACGTGGAAGATTTAGAATCAATCATTATGGAACTGCTGGTGAATGCCGGTGCAGCACGTAGCTCTGCGTTAACCGCATTACAGCTTGCCCGTAAAGGTGACTTTGAAGGCGCAGAAAAAGCGATGGAAGAGTCTCGCGAGTTTGTAAAACAGGCCCATGGTATCCAGACCCAGCTTATCGGTATTGATGAAGGCACGGGTAAACTGCCGGTTAACCTGATTACCGTTCACTCTCAGGATCACCTGATGAACGCGATGGTTATCCAGGATCTGGCAACCGACATGATTGAGCTGTATCGCCGTATTCCACTGGTTAGCTAACCGCACACCACTGAATACAAAGAGCACCCAAATGGGTGCTCTTTGCGTTAGTTACGCTTTTCGCCGATGGCTACGGTAAGTATCTAACACCACCGCGACCACAATCACCGCACCGGTAATGACACGTTTTGTGGGTTCACTCGCACCAATTTGCGCAAGCCCCGCCGCCAACACGGAAATAATCAGCGCCCCCAGAAACGTACAAACCACAGAACCACGCCCGCCCATCAGGCTCGTGCCACCAATCACCACAGCTGCAATCACCTGAAGTTCCATCCCGACCCCGCCATTAGGGTCAGCCGCTTCAAGGCGCGCCACCTGGAACAGCGAGGCCAATCCGGCAAGCGCCCCCATCAGCGCAAAGACCACCACTTTATACGGCGCAGGATTAATACCCGACAACCGCACCGCTTCTTCATTAGTACCGATACCAATTAAATGGCGGCCAAAAATCGTCCTCGTCAGCACCAGTTGGCCTATGACAATCACCAATACGGCAATCACAAACGACGGTGAAATACCCAGCATTATCGGGTCTGCGAGAAAATCGAAGCTGGAACCAATATAGGCCGTACGGGAATCCGTTAACTGGTACGCGCTGCCGCGCGCCATCTCTAACATACCCAGCGAGACAATAAACGTTGGAATGCGCCAGATGACCGAGATAAGCCAAGTAAGCGCCCCCACCAGCATGGCAACCACGATACCGGATAGCGCCGCCAGCCACGGTGACCAGTGCAGATTTAAATAGGTGACGCTAACAACCGCCGCCGACAGCGCCAGCACCGAACCAACCGAAAGGTCAATCCCGGCGATAATCAGCACAAAAGTCATGCCGACCGACATCACCATCAGGTCAGGGATCTGGTTCGCAATGGTGCTAAAGGTATTCAGGCTTAGAAAGTGATCGCTGAGAAACGAAAACAGGATAATCATCGCCAGCAGCGCGCCAATTAATCCCAGGTAACTGCTCAATCCGCGCCACGAAGCCGTGGACGTTTTGGCAGACTGTGAGATGTTACTCATGATGTAAACTCCCTGTGGCGTGCTGATAGCCAGAAAAGGCGGCGGCCAGAATGGCGTCCTGCGACCAGGCATCGCGGGTGAAAGTCTCCACTAGCTTGCCCGCAGACAGCACCGCAATGCGGTCGCAAATAAGCATTAATTCGCGGAGATCGCTTGAAACAACGATCAGCCCCTTGCCACTCTGCGTCAGTTCGTTAAGCAGTAGATAAATGTCCCGTTTGGCGCCCACATCAATGCCGCGTGTCGGTTCATCGAAAAGAATGACGTCGCAGTTCCGCTCCAGCCAGCGGCTAATCAACACTTTTTGCTGGTTGCCGCCAGAGAGGTTATCCACTGAAAGGCCGCTGCCTGAGGTACGAATACCTAATCGGGTAATATACTTCTGCGCCAGCCGATGCTCCTGGAGTGCATTAAGCCACGACAAACGGCTGACTTTATCGCTATTACCGAGCGAGGTATTCGCCTCCACCGAATGCGGTAACAGCAGCCCCTCGCCTTTGCGATCTTCCGTCACCAGCGCAATGCGATGCGCAATAGCCTCCGACGGTGAGCGAATAGTTACCCGCTCCAGCGGATCGCCAACCCATAACTGCCCACTATCGATACGATCTGCGCCGAAGATGGCGCGCATCAACTCAGTGCGCCCCGCCCCGACCAGGCCGCTAACGCCCAACACTTCTCCCCGATGCAGCGTCAGCGAGATATCCTGTAGCACGCTGCCACGGGTAAAGTTCTCAACTTTCAGGATAGGGTTTCCCTGCCGACGGGCGCTGACATCAAAGTGGCTATCGAGGTCGCGCCCAACCATCAACGATACCAGTTGGTCACTGCTATAACGTTTAATGTCGTCGGTACACACCATGTTGCCGTCGCGCAGCACCATGATGTCGTCAGCCACTTGTGCCAACTCATCAAGACGATGGGAGATATAAATCAGCGAGACACCGCGCTGTTTAAACTGCTGAATCTGCTCAAACAGCAGCGCCACCTCACGGCTGGTTAGCATAGCCGTCGGCTCATCAAGAATTAACACCCGGCTGTCGCCAATCAGGTTGCGGGCAATTTCAATCATCTGTTGATGACCAATACCCAGCTCCCCCACCAGCATATCGGGGTCGAGCGTCTGTAGCCCGACCATCGACATCACCGGATAGGCCATCTCTCGCAGACGTTTGCGGTTAATCCAGCCTCCCCAGTTCGGCAACTGGTCGATAAACAGGTTTTCCGCCACGGTGAGTGTCGGCAATAAGTTCAGCTCCTGCATCACCATACGGATACCGAGCTTTTCCGCTTCTTTACGGCTAGCGGGCGTATAAGGCTGCCCCTGGTAGGTCATCGTGCCGGTTGTCGGCGCAGTCAGGCCGCCGATAATTTTAGACAGTGTGCTTTTTCCCGCGCCATTTTCCCCTGTTAGCGCCAGCACTTTGCCGGAATATAAGGTGAGGTTGATATTGCTCAGTACCGGTTCATTGTACGTTTTGCCAATGCCGGACATTGACAGGATCTCATGATAATCAGCCATTTTGCGCACGTTACCTGCACGGTCGATTCCCTATGAAAAACCGGAGCCGCTCACGCGGCCCCGGAAGTCAGATATGCATTACTGTTTCACAATCAGTTTGACCGGCGTTTCCACGCTCCCGGACAGCTCGCTCTGCTTTTTCCCGGCTTTTAGGGCATCCAGCGCGGTGTTAATACCGAATACGGCTTGCTGAGAAGCAAACTGATCGGCGGTTGCCAGTACGCGACCATCCTGGAGCATTGGTTTAATCGCTTCGATGTTGTCATAGCCGACAACCTGAACCTGCCCACGCTTGCCAGCGGCACGAATGGCGGAAACCGCCCCCAGCGCCATATTGTCGTTATCAGCCAACAGCGCTTTGATATTGGGGTATTCGCTCAGCATGGCTGCCGCAATGGTGTTGGCGTTGTTCATTTCCCATTGACCAGACTGCACAGAAACCACTTTCATGCCGCCTTGCGCCATCGCATCCTGGAAGCCCTGCGTACGCTGTTGGGAGTTAGTCGAGGTTGGAATACCTTCGATAATGCCAACTTCATCACCGGCTTTCAGATGCTTCGCCAAATAGTCGCCGATGTCTTTCGCCCCTTTACGGTTATTTGGCCCAACGAACGGCACGTTCAGACCTTTATCTTTCAGCACCGCGTCATCGAATTTATTGTCAATATTGATAACCAGGATCCCGGCATCAATGGCTTTTTTCACCACCGGAACCAGCGCTTTGGAATCTGACGGCGCGATAATAATGGCGTCGGCTTTTGAGACAATCATCTGCTCAACGATTTGGATTTGGCTCGACGTATCAGTTTCATTCTTAATCCCGTTCGAGATCAGATCGAATTTGTCAGCATTTTGCTTTTGATACTCTTTCGCGCCGTTTTCCATGGTCAGGAAAAACTCATTCGCTAGTGATTTCATAACCAGCGCGACTTTAGGTTTATGCGGTTGGCTCTCTGCGGCAGTAACAGGTGTCACGATAGCCGCCGAAAGCGCCATGGCAGCAGCGGCACCGATGAAATAAGAAAATGCTTTTCTATTCATAATATTATCCATTTTTTAGGGTAGGGTACGACGCAATACTGGATGCAGTATAGTCAAGCAAATTTGAGGTCAGAGTGAGGCACTGCACATTATTTCCGCACAGCATCAGGCAAGAGAGAAACTGCAAGAAAGGAATAAAAAAAGGCCAGTCATAAAGACTGGCCTTTTCAACTTATCGCACTAGCGTGAACGATTAGTCGTTATCGGAACCACCCAGACCTGCGTTCAGCAGTTCTGCCAGGCTCGCGGTCGCTTCTTCAGCGCTAACCTGCGGCGCAACAGAAACGTCACCCGCAGCACGGCGACGGATGCGGTCCTGATGGTACGCATAACCGGTACCGGCCGGGATCAGACGACCCACGATAACGTTCTCTTTCAGGCCACGCAGTTCATCGCGTTTACCCGCAACGGCTGCTTCGGTCAGGACACGAGTTGTCTCCTGGAACGATGCCGCAGAGATGAAGGACTCGGTTGCCAGAGACGCTTTGGTGATACCCAGCAGATCGCGGGAGAAGGTTGCACCCACTTTGCCGTTCGCTTCCAGTTCGCGGTTAGCGATCTTGACGCGAGAGTATTCAACCTGTTCGCCTTCCAGGAAGTCGGAGCTACCTGCATTCTCGATGGTCGCTTTACGCAGCATCTGACGAACGATAACTTCGATGTGTTTATCGTTAATCTTAACGCCTTGCAGACGGTATACGTCCTGAACTTCGTTAACGATGTAACGAGTCACAGCATGAACACCACGCAGACGCAGAATGTCGTGCGGCGCTTCTGGACCATCGGAAACTACATCACCACGTTCTACACGTTCACCTTCGAACACGTTGAGCTGACGCCATTTCGGAATCATCTCTTCGTACGGCTCGCTACCGTCTACTGGAGTGATAACCAGACGACGTTTCCCTTTGGTTTCTTTACCGAAGGAAATGATGCCGCTGATTTCTGCCAGGATTGCCGGCTCTTTCGGACGACGTGCTTCGAACAGATCCGCAACGCGTGGCAGACCACCGGTAATATCCTTGGTACCGCCGGATTCCTGAGGAACACGCGCCAGGGTGTCACCAGAACTGATCTGTACGCCATCTTCCAGCTGAACAATTGCTTTACCCGGCAGGAAGTACTGAGCAGGCATGTCGGTGCCTGGGATCAGAACGTCGTTGCCCTGAGCATCAACAATTTTCAGTGCCGGACGCAGGTCTTTACCACCCGCAGTACGCTCTGCAGAATCCAGAACCACCAGAGAAGACAGACCGGTCAGCTCGTCGGTCTGACGAGTAATGGTCTGGCCGTCAATCATGTCAGTGAAGCGGACGAAGCCACTTACTTCGGTGATAACCGGCATGGTGTGCGGATCCCAGTTTGCAACGGTTTCGCCGCCAGCAACCTGTTCGCCATCACCTTTCGCCATAACGGAGCCGTAAGGCACTTTATAGCTTTCTTTGGTACGACCGAATTCGTCGATCAGTTTCAGCTCGGTGTTACGAGAAGTGATAACCAGTTTACCACTGGAGTTCACAACCGATTTCGCGTTGCTGAGCTTGATGCTACCTTTGTTTTTCACCTGGATGCTGGATTCAGCAGCCGCACGAGATGCCGCACCACCGATGTGGAACGTACGCATCGTCAGCTGTGTACCCGGCTCACCGATGGACTGTGCCGCGATAACGCCGATAGCCTCACCTTTGTTGATGATGTGGCCACGCGCCAGGTCACGACCGTAGCAGTGCGCACATACACCAAAGTCGGTGTCACAGGATACAACGGAACGGACTTTGACGGAGTCAACGGAGTTCTCTTCCAGCAGGTCACACCACTGTTCGTTCAGCAGCGTGTTGCGTGGAACCAGAATGTCCGCCGTACCCGGCTTCAGAACGTCTTCTGCGGTTACACGACCCAGTACGCGATCGCGCAGTGGCTCTTTAACGTCACCACCCTCGATTACCGGGGTCATGGTGATGCCTTCCAGCGTGCCACAGTCGTCTTCGGTAACAACCAGGTCCTGTGCGACGTCAACCAGACGACGAGTCAGATAACCGGAGTTCGCTGTTTTCAGTGCGGTATCCGCCAGACCTTTACGCGCACCGTGAGTAGAGATGAAGTACTGGAGTACGTTCAGACCTTCACGGAAGTTC
>JBOFJM010000024.1:0-5501 GCA_051656825.1 Kluyvera sp. | reverse complement strand
AACCGTCTGCGAGGGCTATGGGACGCCAGATTATCCCATCAAAGAACCCCGTAATATGGAGGAACCTGCATCATGTCCAGTGAAATAGGGAGTGGTTCGAATATGAGTACTGTTTTTAAATGCTACATAGTATTAATTCTTGTTTTGATTTCAGGGTGTTCATCGGCAAATTATGACGATTATACCGCAGGTGATCTTCGGGCAAAAAATCATGTGAAAGGTATAGGTATTAATTGGTTCTCTGTAAATGGCTATCACGTTCCAGGTTTAGGTGGTGGATATTGCTGCGTTATGCTGCCGGACAAGTGGTATCCCGGACTAAAAGCCAAGATTGAGTGGGAGGTTGACCCAAATACAGCTCCTCTGCCGCCCGGTTATGAGGAAGAGGATAAATATTTGGCGTGGGAGAAAAATCTAAAAGCGAGTTTCATTAAACATATGGCAATTGTCGATATCCCCGAATACGGTCGTGAGCGTTGCGGCCTTACCGTTCATTTTCTGCCGTGTAATCAAATTAAAGTAACAACCGTCTGCGAGGGCTATGGGACGCCAGATTATCCCATCAAAGAACCCCGTAATATGGAGGAACCTGCAACATGTCCAGTGAAATAAGGAGTGGTTCAAATATGAAAACAGTTTTTCAGGGCTTCCTGATAATGATTTCATTGGTGATGTCGGGGTGTTCGGTAGCCAAAAATGGCAGTAATTATACGGCAGGTGATATTGGAGGAATAAACCATACCTCTTTTCCGGTGAATTATGTGAAAGTCAACGGATATGGTGGACCAAACATTAGTCCATTTGGCGATGGCGGGGGTTATTGCTGCGTTATGCTGCCGGACAAGTGGTATCCCGGACTAAAAGCCAAGATTGAGTGGGAGATTGACCCAAATACAGCTCCTCCTTTTCCAGGTTATGAGGACAGAGAGAAATTTAACGCATGGAAGGATATAGTTCAAAACAGCTTTAGAAAGTATTCGACAATCGTCGATATCCCCGAATACGGTCGTGAGCGTTGTGGTCTGACTGTTCATTTTCTGCCGTGTAATCAAATTAAAGTAACAACCGTCTGCGAGGGCTATGGGACGCCAGATTATCCCATCAAAGAACCCCGTAATATGGAGGAGCCTGCAACATGTCCAGTGAAATAAGTGGCCTGGCTTTTCCGTGTTTTGCTCCACCAGCGTTCCCTGAAGAGGGGCGGTTAAAATTATCTAAAACACAGGTAAACGCGAATTACAAAAAACAGATCAGAGAAGCAGAAGAGTACAGGGCCAGGATTAGCAAACAGGCTGGAGTCAGGTTGGGTTTTACCTGTAGTCAGAGTCTGCATATTAGCCTGTTTTTTGATGGTACAGGCAATAATGAATACAACGACACAAAGGCATCTCATCCAACCAATATCGCGAAATTATTCCATGCGAGTATTGAAGGCCATGATTCGGGGTATTTTCGCTACTATATGCCAGGTGTAGGTACTCCATTTCCGAAAATCGGTGAAATGGATTACAGCAATGATGGGCTGGCATTTGCCACAGGTGGTGAAGACAGGATTAATTGGGGATTATTACGGCTTGTTGATGCCCTAAGTTATGTTATTAACCCCACCCATAAGCGACTGGATGATGATGTTGCGAAAGGGCTAATTCTTGATATGCGCGCTCACTGGCCGATTACTGGTGAGGTTAATCGTCGTAGTACTATTAACCCCTACCTGGAAAAATTGCAGGAACAGCTTAATCAGGCCAGACCACTCCTGCTGAAGGTAAAGCTGTTTATCTATGGGTTTTCCCGTGGGGCTGCAGAAGCGCGAACGTTTGTTAACTGGCTAACACAGTTACCTGACCCGAAGGCGCAAAGTAAAGGACAACCGTTGATGCTTGCCGGGCTACCCGTCAGTATTGAGTTTTTGGGACTGCTGGATACCGTTGCCTCGGTTGGGGCTGCCCATATTCTGCCGGGAGCTGCCGGCCATATGGGATGGGCTGATAGTACACAACAACTACCCGATGAGAGTCAGTTCCCCGGCCTAATTAAATGCTGCCGTCACTTCGTTGCAGCGCATGAGCAACGGTTGTGTTTTCCGCTGGATTCTATCCGTCGGCCAGACGGCAGTTATCCTTCTGATGCTCAGGAAGTGATTTATCCTGGGATGCACTCAGATGTTGGCGGCGGATATCCCGTTCGCGATCAGGGTAAATCCTGTGAAAGTGCGGGTGAAATTCTCTCGCAGATAGTTTTGCATGATATGTATCTTGCTGCGTTTGATGCTGGCTCACCACTCTCCGTTCAGTTTTCTTCAGTTACACCATTAATAAAAGAAATATCGCCCGCTAGAGTTATGGATAAGCAAGTTATTTTAGAGTTCGATATTAATTCAAAAATTCTAAAACGCTTCAATATCTGGCGGCAAACGCTTCTGAACACGACCCTACAAGGATCTGAGGAGATGGGTGATACCGGGGAAGGCTATCACCCTTATCAACTTTCCCAGGCACTTGAGAGTGCGGTTATTGAGCAGATAGGCTGGATCACCGCCTGGCGTATTGGTCGCTATGCTAATGGCAGTCTTACCGCGCAATATTTCTATAAAAATGCCCCTCAACTGGATGAGGCCGGGCTCGAAAAAGAGGCCGAGGCGCATGATGAAAAAATGAAAATTATTAAAACAAACCGGGAAAAAATACTGAAAGATCGTAATACACTGGATGAGAGTCATCAGGGGATCCCTGACCTCGATCCGACTAATGCTCAGTATCAGTTGCGAGAAGCGGCCCGTGAATTCCAGAGCGATTATAAAGAATGGGGACGCGATATTAACGGCAGTTATCTGGAGAAAACTAAACAAGTTGTTCTGGATGTTATTCCCAAATATGCGGTGTTCCTGATTAATGGTGATGACGAATATGCCGAATATCAGGAAATTAAGTCAGATGGCGATCGTTTATATTCTCAGTTGTTTATAGATGAACTGGGAACGGGCACTCACACACAACCTCATGCTGAATTACTGGCTCTCTATGACGAGCAGGTTCACGATTCCCGTGCCTGGTTCATGCAAAGCGCTCTGGGTGGGCGTGAACCCTGGGGAGGTTATTTCCGCTATCGCATGATCTACTGCGGCAATAAGGCCAATAAAAAGCTGCAACTGATCTCAGTAGACGGCAAAGTTGTTGGCGCACAGCCTACATCCAACCGGGTTGTATATCTCGTCGAACCGAAAACCGCTTACAAAGGTGAAGTCCATATGGTTCAGGATCTGGTGACCGGGAGGTCGCAGACGTTAGGCGCAAATACCTGGTAAGAAACCTGTTACGAACTTAGTCGCGTGGCGCTCAGTCACTATCAATGCTCACGACTCAACAGCCTGCAAGGCGGCCCCTGATGGGCCGCCCTTATCATCAAAGTCAGGCGAGGGCGTTCTCTTCTAGCTGGCGCATAAACTGACGCACCCAATCCATCCGCGTTTTGCGCTCGCCGAGTTCCTGGAAGAACTTCAGCCGCGTTGGGCCGTCAAGGCGATAGTGCTGCGGCTGTTTTTGCAGCAGGCCAATCAGCCATGTCGGGTTAACGTGGTTTTTCTCAGCAAATTCAATCACGCCGCCTTTCTCGTTGCCTTCAAGCTTGCGAATGCCCAGCTTCTGCGCCTGTTGGCGTAAACGGGCGATATCCAGCAGGTTACGCGCAGGGTCAGGCAACAGGCCAAAGCGGTCAATCAGCTCGACTTTAATCTCCTCAAGCTCGCTTTCGCTTCTGGCGCTGGCGATGCGTTTATAGAACGACAAACGGGTGTTGACGTCCGGGATGTAGTCATCCGGCAGCAGCGACGGCATTCGTAGCTCGACCTCGGTTTGCTGGCTGGTTAAATCTTCCAGCGACGGCTCGCGGCCCTCTTTCAGCGCATCGACGGCGTTTTCCAGTAGCTCCATATACAGCGAGAAGCCGATGGTTTCCATCTGCCCGCTCTGATCTTCACCGAGCAGTTCACCCGCACCGCGAATCTCCAGGTCGTGAGTGGCTAGCGCAAAACCCGCGCCTAAATCTTCCAGTGAGGCGATAGCTTCCAGGCGCTTTTGGGCGTCGGTAGTCATCGCTTTAGGGTGCGGCGTCAGCAGCCAGGCGTAGGCCTGATGATGCGAGCGCCCAACGCGCCCACGCAACTGGTGCAACTGCGCCAGACCGAAGTGGTCAGCTCGCTCAATAATGATGGTATTGGCGGTCGGAATGTCGATCCCGGTTTCAATAATGGTGGTGCACACCAGTACGTTGAAGCGCTGGTGGTGAAAATCGTTCATCACCCGTTCCAGCTCGCGTTCACGCATCTGGCCGTGGCCGATGGCTATACGCGCTTCTGGCACCAGTTCCGCCAGTTTATCCGCCGCTTTCTGAATATTTTCCACGTCATTGAACAGGTAATACACCTGCCCGCCGCGCAGCGTTTCACGCAGAATCGCTTCGCGTACCACCAGATTATCGTACTCACGGACGAAGGTTTTCACCGCCAGACGGCGAGCTGGTGGCGTGGCGATAATCGACAGGTCGCGCATTCCGCTCATCGCCATATTCAACGTTCGCGGAATCGGCGTGGCGGTGAGGGTTAAAATATCCACATCGGCGCGCATGGCTTTAATACGCTCTTTATGGCGCACACCAAAGCGGTGCTCTTCATCGACGATCAACAGCCCCAGATCGCGCAGTTTCACGTCGCTTTGCAGCAGCTTATGCGTGCCAATCAGAATATCAATCTTGCCTTCGGCAGCTTCCTGCAAAATTTGCGTTTGCTCTTTAGCGCTACGAAAACGAGAGAGCATCTCAATGCGCACTGGCCAGTTGGCGAAACGGTCGCGGAAGTTGTCATAATGTTGCTGTGCCAGCAGGGTTGTTGGCACCAGTACCGCCACCTGTTTGTGGTTTTCCACCGCCAGGAAAGCGGCACGCATCGCCACTTCGGTTTTACCAAAGCCAACGTCGCCGCACACCAGCCTGTCCATTGCCAGCGGCTGGCACATATCGCTGAGTACCGCATTGATGGCCTGCGCCTGATCTGGCGTGGTTTCAAACGGGAAGCTGTCGCAGAACAGTTGGTACTGTTCGCGGTCGTGCTTAAACGCGAAGCCTTTTTTTGCCGCGCGCTGGGCGTAAATATCCAACAGCTCGGCGGCGACATCGCGCACTTTTTCAGCGGCTTTTTGCCGCGCGCGCGTCCATGCATCACCGCCCAGTTTATGCAGCGGTGCACTCTCTTCAGCGCCCCCGGCATAGCGGCTGATGAGATGTAGCGACGACACCGGCACGTACAGTTTGGCATCGTTGGCATAGGTCAGCATCAGGTATTCAGCGGTAATGCCGCCCGCTTCAAGCGTCGTCATCCCCGCATAGCGACCAACGCCGTGCTCCAGATGCACCACCGGTTGGCCTGTGTGCAGCTCTGCTAGGTTACGAATTAACGTATCGGGGTTAATGGTGCGACGCGAGTCCTGGCGGCGGCGCGCTACGCGCTC
>JBOFJM010000023.1:0-2102 GCA_051656825.1 Kluyvera sp. | reverse complement strand
CAATCTGGGCAGGGGCGATACGATAAAACGTTTGGCTCGCTTTGTGGAACTCTACCCGGTTTTACAGCAGCAGGCGCAAACCGATGGCAAACGGATTAGCTACGTTGATTTGCGTTATGACTCAGGAGCGGCAGTAGGCTGGGAACCTGCTCCTACGCCAGACGCGACACAACAACAGAATCAGGCACAGGCAGAACAACAATGATCAAGGCGACGGACAGAAAACTGGTAGTTGGACTGGAGATCGGCACAGCAAAAGTAGCCGCTTTAGTAGGGGAAGTTCTGCCCGACGGAGTGATTAATATCATTGGGGTCGGCAGTTGCCCATCCCGGGGTATGGATAAAGGCGGGGTAAACGACCTTGAGTCGGTAGTGAAATGCGTACAGCGTGCTATCGACCAGGCCGAGCTGATGGCGGATTGCCAGATCTCTTCAGTGTATCTGGCGCTTTCCGGTAAACACATTAGCTGTCAAAATGAGATTGGGATGGTTCCCATCTCAGAAGAAGAAGTGACGCAGGAAGACGTAGAAAACGTGGTGCACACGGCGAAGTCTGTTCGCGTCCGTGACGAACATCGTGTTTTGCACGTTATTCCGCAAGAATACGCCATTGATTACCAGGAAGGGATTAAAAACCCGGTAGGCTTATCTGGTGTGCGTATGCAAGCTAAGGTACATCTGATTACCTGCCACAACGACATGGCAAAGAACATCGTTAAAGCGGTTGAACGTTGTGGGTTGAAGGTCGATCAGCTAATTTTCGCCGGGCTGGCATCCAGTTATTCCGTATTAACGGAAGATGAACGTGAGCTAGGCGTCTGTGTTGTGGATATCGGTGGCGGTACAATGGATATCGCCGTATATACTGGCGGCGCACTGCGCCACACCAAAGTTATCCCATATGCTGGGAACGTGGTGACCAGCGATATCGCATACGCCTTCGGCACACCGCCAAGCGATGCCGAGGCGATTAAAGTTCGTCATGGCTGTGCGTTAGGCTCTATCGTGGGCAAAGATGAGAACGTTGAAGTGCCGAGCGTTGGTGGTCGTCCACCGCGTAGCCTACAGCGCCAGACGTTGGCAGAGGTCATTGAGCCGCGATATACCGAGCTTTTGAACCTCGTCAACGAAGAGATTTTACAGTTACAAGAACAGCTTCGTCAGCAAGGGGTTAAACACCACCTCGCGGCGGGGATTGTGTTGACCGGCGGCGCGGCGCAAATTGAAGGCTTAGCGGCCTGTGCCCAGCGCGTGTTCCATACGCAAGTTCGTATTGGCGCACCGCTGAATATTACCGGTCTGACGGACTATGCCCAAGAGCCGTATTACTCAACGGCGGTGGGCCTGCTGCACTACGGGAAAGAGTCCCACTTGAGTGGTGAAGCAGAAGTAGAAAAGCGCGTAACTGCATCGGTTGGTTCGTGGATCAAGCGACTGAATAGCTGGTTACGGAAAGAGTTTTAATTTTTAAAGAGACCGGAGAAAATTTGCGGTCTCGGGCGACAGGCACAAAACGGAGAGAAACTATGTTTGAACCTATGGAACTGACCAACGACGCGGTGATTAAAGTCATCGGCGTCGGTGGCGGCGGCGGTAATGCCGTTGAACACATGGTGCGTGAGCGCATCGAAGGCGTCGAGTTTTTTGCAGTTAACACCGATGCGCAGGCACTGCGTAAAACGGCGGTTGGTCAGACTATCCAGATTGGTAGCGGTATTACCAAAGGTCTGGGTGCTGGGGCTAACCCAGAAGTAGGCCGTAATGCGGCAGATGAAGACCGTGAAGCACTGCGCGCTGCGTTAGAAGGTGCAGACATGGTGTTTATCGCAGCCGGCATGGGTGGCGGTACTGGTACCGGTGCTGCGCCAGTGGTTGCTGAAGTCGCAAAAGATTTAGGTATTCTGACCGTTGCTGTCGTGACTAAGCCTTTCAACTTCGAAGGCAAGAAGCGTATGGCATTTGCGGAGCAGGGTATCACTGAGCTGTCCAAGCATGTGGACTCGCTTATCACCATCCCGAACGACAAGCTGCTGAAAGTGCTGGGTCGTGGAATCTCTCTGCTCGACGCTTTCGGCGCGGCGAATGACGTGCTGAACGGCGCG
>JBOFJM010000022.1:0-2338 GCA_051656825.1 Kluyvera sp. | reverse complement strand
CATCTTTATCGCCTCACGCCGCGCTGACCATCGTCAGGTTGCGAAACTGGCACTGCCATCTGGCATCTTCCAGATTAACGAACCGATTCTGTTCGGCCTGCCAATCATCATGAACCCGGTAATGTTTATCCCGTTCGTGCTGGTACAACCGATTCTGGCTGCTATCACACTGGCTGCCTATGCGATGGGGATTATCCCTCCGGTGACTAACCTGGCACCGTGGACAATGCCAACCGGTCTGGGCGCGTTCTTTAACAGTAATGGTAGCGTCGCCGCTCTGCTGGTCGCGCTGTTCAACCTGGCTGTCGCCACTATGGTCTACATACCGTACGTCATGATTTCGAACAAAGCGCAGGCCACGATTGAAGAAGAAGAAAGCGAAGAAGACATCGCTGCTGCACTGAAATTCTAATGCCATGCGGTATGGAGCTAGCCTCCATACCGCCCTCACAAAAAGGAATAGTTATGTTTGATTTGGAAAATGTTGTTGCTGAGGACGTGCAGGAAAACGATCTGGAAGAAGTGGTGATGGGCCTGATTATTAACTCAGGACAAGCTCGCAGCCTGGCGTATACCGCGCTGAAGCAAGCGAAGCAGGGCGATTTCGCCACCGCGAAAGCCACCATGGAACAGTCCCGCGTTGCACTGAGCGAAGCGCATCGTGTTCAGACGCAGTTAATTGAAAGCGATGAAGGCGAAGGCCGTATGAAAGTCAGCCTGGTGCTGGTTCATGCGCAGGATCATCTTATGACGTCAATGTTGGCCCGTGAACTGGTTGCTGAATTGATCGAACTTCACGAGAAGGTACAATAGGCTTTTCCCTATGAGGCAACCTAAGATGATCAGCATGGAAATTAACACCGCCCGAGAACAACAGCTCTTTAACGGTAAAAATTTTCATGTCTTCATCTACAACAAAACGGAAAGTATCAGCGGGTTACATCAGCATGATTACTACGAGTTCACTATCGTACTGACCGGTCGCTATTATCAGGTGATTAATGGTAAGCGGGTCATGCTGGAGCGCGGAGACTTTGTGTTTATCCCGATGGGGTCGCACCACCAGAGCTTCTACGAGTTTGGCGCAACGCGAATCCTTAACGTTGGGATCAGCAAAGATTTCTTCGACACGCACTATCAACCGCTGGTTCCATTTGCCCTGGTTGCTTCGCAAGTCTATTCGATTAAAAGCACGTTCCTGAGTTACATTGAGTCGGTTATTTCATCACTTCACTTTCGCGAAACGGAATTTGACGAATTTATTGAACTGGTTTCCTTCTATGTGATTAATCGCCTGCGACATCACCGGGAAGAACAGGCGCAGGATGTTACGCCGCAGTGGTTAAAATCCACCGTTGAAGCCATGCACGATAAATTAAAATTTGGTGAAGGGGCGTTGGAAAATATGGTCGCGTTATCCGGGAAAACCCAGGAATATTTAACCCGAGCCACCCAGCGCTATTACGGCAAAACACCGATGCAGATTATTAATGATATCCGCATTAATTTTGCCAAGAAACAGTTGGAAATTACCAACTACTCAGTAACCGATATTGCGTATGAATCAGGGTATAGCAGCCCAAGTTTGTTTATTAAAACATTCAAAAAGCTGACCTCATTCACACCCAGCAATTATCGTAAACAGCTAACGGTTATCAAATAACGCGCTGCGGAAGTATTCCGCAGTTCTGTAATAAAGAATTTAACTATCCACGCATAATGTGGAGGGTAACCCACGTTTAACTTGTGGATCACGAGGGAGAAAAGTATGAGCCAGAAATTAAAAGTCGTCACAATTGGTGGTGGTAGCAGCTATACGCCGGAATTACTGGAAGGTTTTCTCAAACGTTACCATGAACTGCCGGTGACTGAACTGTGGCTGGTGGACGTGGAAGATGGTCAGGAGAAATTGGATATTATCCATGCTCTGTGCCAGCGTATGGTCGAAAAAGCGGGCGTACCGATGAAAGTCTATAAGACGCTCAACCGCCGTGAAGCGCTTGAAGGCGCTGACTTCGTGACCACGCAGCTGCGCGTTGGCCAGCTTAAAGCCCGTGAAAA
The DNA here is from genome assembly GCA_051656825.1 of Kluyvera sp. Taxonomy (GTDB): domain Bacteria; phylum Pseudomonadota; class Gammaproteobacteria; order Enterobacterales; family Enterobacteriaceae; genus Kluyvera. The sequence goes on along the minus strand of JBOFJM010000022.1, from coordinate 277 downwards.
AGACGAACGTATCCCGCTGAGCCACGGCTACCTGGGACAGGAAACCAACGGCGCTGGCGGCCTGTTTAAAGGCCTGCGTACGATTCCGGTTATTTTTGACATCATTAAAGATGTTCAGGACGTTTGCCCGGATGCGTGGGTTATCAACTTCACCAACCCAGCCGGTATGGTGACTGAGGCGGTTTATCGCCACACCAACTTCAAGCGTGTTATCGGCGTGTGTAACATTCCTAACGGTATGAAAATGTTCATCACCGACGTACTGCGCCTGAGCGAA
>JBOFJM010000021.1:0-2146 GCA_051656825.1 Kluyvera sp. | reverse complement strand
AGTGCCTGTGACGTTATCAATAGGTATTGATTCCGGTTCGACGGCGACCAAAGGCATTTTGTTAGAAAACGGCGTTATTCGCCGCCGTTTTCTCAGCCCGACGCCTTTTCGCCCCGCCGACGCGATTGTTGAGGCATGGGAAACACTCCGCAAAGGGTTAGACGTTCGCCCCTTTTTAACCCTCACCGGCTATGGCCGTCAGTTGGTCGATTTTGCCGACAAACAGGTCACTGAAATTTCCTGCCACGGTCGCGGCGCGCGGCTACTTGCGCCGCAAACCCGCACGGTGATTGATATCGGTGGCCAGGACAGCAAAGTTATCCAACTGGATGATGACGGCAATCTAACCGACTTCCTGATGAACGATAAATGTGCGGCAGGAACCGGCCGCTTTCTGGAGGTGATTTCGCGCACGCTGGGCGCAAGCGTTGAGCAGCTTGATGCCCTTACCGAGGGCGTGGAGCCACACGCGATCACCAGCATGTGTACGGTCTTTGCCGAATCAGAAGTGATTAGCCTGCGGTCGGCGGGAGTCGCGCCGGAGGCCATTTTAGCTGGCGTAGTGAATGCGATGGCTCGGCGGAGCGCCAACTTTATCGGCAGGCTGTCGGCGCAAGGGCCGCTGTTATTTACCGGCGGTGTAAGCCATTGCGCCACCTTTGGGCAGAGGCTGTCAGAGCACGTTAATCTGCCAGTGCACACCCACCCGGACGCTCAGTTTGCCGGAGCCATCGGGGCGGCGCTGATTGGCCAGCGCGCAAAGGGGCGGCGCTGATTGGCCAGCGCGCAAAGGGGCGCTAATGGCAGAGTATCTCTTTTTGTTCCACTCCACTCTTGGGGTTATCCGTACGCGCAAAGCGCTACAGGCGGCAGGGGCAACCTTTCGGGTGGCGGATATTCCACGCCAACTGCGCGGCGGCTGCGGGCTGTGCATCTATCTGCAATGCCCGCAGGGCGACGAACAACGCTGGGTTATTCCTGGCGCAACGGAGAGTATTTACCGTTGCGCCGAAGGGTTTCAACTATTGCACCACTTCCCTGCGCCTTAGCAGCACCATTTATCCTGCTGCAATTCCAGTAAAAGCAGCATCATCAGCGCCTGGGCGTAAGGCACAGGTGCCATTGCGATATCACAGTAATACTGTAAATCGGGGCCGACCATCGTGCCTTTGGAGGCTTCCAGCACGATCCCGCGTTCGTCTATGCGATCCCGCAGGGCTGACCACGCGCGCAGCGCATTGTCGGCCACGCGATCGTCAAGAATGCCCATTCGTACTCCGCGCAGCATCCCATAGGCGATCCCGGCGGTGGCGGAAGATTCCTGCGGCGATAGCGGATCGTCGAGCAGGGTGTGCCACATGCCGTTGTCGGCCTGGAGTTTGCATAACGTTTTCACCTGCCGCGCAACGACCTGCGACAAATAGCGTTGCACGCTGGTATCGAGGTTATCGCCCAGCAACGCAATAAATTCCGGGATGGCGACGGTTATCCACGCATTGCCGCGCCCCCAAAATGCTTCAGAGAAATGGTGTTTGCCGACAAACGTCCAGCCGTGATACCACAACCCGCTGGCCGGTTCACTCAAGTAACGGGTGTGCAGCAGGAACTGATAAGAGGCTTCATCAATCAAGTCCTTACGCTTGAGCACCACGCCCGCCGTGCCGAGAAACAGGCAGGTCATAAACAGTGTGTCGTCCCACAGATGCCCGGTGTTAGGCTGCTCTTTCACCACATGCTGAAAGCCGCCTTCTTCGGTTTTCGGTAGCGTGCGCAGCAGAGAATCAGCCCAGTCGTTAACCACGCTTAGCAGATCGTGGCGATCGGTATGCCCCGCCACCAGCGCGAGCGTGATCATCGGCGCGGTGGTGTTGATCTGGATCTCCGGCAAGCCTTTTGCCAACTGCCCTTCATACCAGGTGACGATCGCCTGTTGTAACTCGGCATCGCCTTTTTGACGGGCATACTGCCAGAAGCCGTACAAGCCGACGCCCACTTCCCATTCCCACTCTTCAAAATGAATGGCGAAGCCGTCACCGCCGGAGACTTCACCGATATTTTTCAGACGGCAGAAACCTTGTACCACCTGCTCCAGCAGGCTATTTAATGCTGCGTTGCTCATACTGCTTCTCCTGAGAACGTCACCTGG
>JBOFJM010000020.1:0-2455 GCA_051656825.1 Kluyvera sp. | reverse complement strand
TGGAAATGCAGCGCCATCAACTGGCCGTCAACGCGGCTGCGAACGGTTACAGTATTGGCGGCGGTTATGGTTCCCAGCCCGCTAAGGTAGCGTGGCACGGCTTCGCTGGTGGCGGTGGCGGCCTGAACTGGCGCGAGTGTTGCGCCAAAGCGACCGCCGTGACTCCCCGCGCCCGCCTGTTTCGCGGTGGCGTCTGAGGAGCCTGAATTGCTGCTAAAGTGCCAGATGCCAACCGCTCCCGCGATAAACACCAGCACGGCCAGCGCAACCCGCCAGCGAATGTTGTGACTGCCTTTCATTGTTATTCTTTCTCGTCCTGAAGTATTTCTCGACATGATAATAGTTTAGTAATGGAACGCGCCGGAAAAATGGAGGAAATATGAAAGACGGCGGGAATTATCTGAATCAGCGATGCTTTGCGAAGCGGCTCGTGAAACGAGCATAAGGCTGGCACATCAGGAAGATGGCTGCGTTAGAGTGCAGATATTGGAAACGCAGTGCAGAAAAGGAGTTCAGCAAGGGGCTGAAAAGGGAAAGCCCCTCCCGAGGAAGGGGCCTTAAAAAAGGAAAGGGTTATGATGAAATACCTCATCATACTGGTGATACTCTTAGTGATTAGCCTACCAGCATACTAAGACACCATGGGGAGGGGGAAACCTCTCCCTTACCCTCACTCCTTAATCTAGGGTTGCTTGTCGGTGAAGTCAATAGCGAACCCTGGACTTTGCGGCGCGGCTAGCAGGTTAGCCTTCAGGTTGCCGCCACGGGATATCGCGGATTAGCGAAACACCACCTGTGCCCAGCGCGCCAGACCGGCGGTCACGGAGCCAAAGTCATCGCCACCGGCAATCGGAATACCCGGCAACTGTTCTGCCAGCGCTTTTTTAATCAGCGGCGAACGTGCGCTACCCCCCGTTAAATAGATAACGTCCGGTTTTTCGCTGCTGTTTTCCAGCGCCAACTGCACCTGCTCAAGAATGCGCGTCAGTGGCTGATTTAGCGCATTTTCCAACCCGTCCTGGCTAATCGCTGCGGCCAAATCATCGCTGATAAACGGCAGCGTGGTGTCGATGCGCGGCTGTGCGGAGAGGGCGATTTTGCTCTCTTCTGCGCTGCGCACCAGGCGATAGCTCAAGCGTTGTTGCCACACTTTATACAGCAGGGCGACTTTTTCACCATCGCGGGCGTCACGCGCCAAATCACGCAGGAAACGGCCATTGGCGGTGCTGTAGAAATCGGTTTGTGCTGGAACGTCGTTGATAGCTACTGCGTTCCACCACGGCAGGATCGGCAGCGCGATGCCTTTTTCCGTTTCGCCGCCCATGCCGAGCAGTGGCATCAGGCTTTTAAACGCCAGTGCGATGTCGAGGTCGTTACCGCCGACGCGACAGCCGCTGTGGCCCAACAGGCTTTGCTCGCGATCGTGGCGCGTGCACCATTGTGGGCCCATCAGCAAGACGGAGCAGTCGGTAGTACCACCGCCGATATCCACCACCAGAACGCGTTTTTCCTCGCTTAAGGTGGCTTCAAAATCCAGCCCTGCGGCGACAGGCTCGTACTGAAATACCACGTCGCGGAAACCGGCGCGTTTTGCCGCGCGCTCAAGAATACCAACCGCCTGCGCGTTGGCGTCATCACCGCCCAGCCCCTGGAAGTTGATCGGGCGCCCGATCACCGCCTGGTCAAAGCGTTCCGGCAACTGCGCCTGTGCTTGCTGGCGGATATGCAGCATCATCGAGCACACCAGATCTTCGAATACCGCAACCTGCTGCGGCTTCAGGCCGCTCGCGCCGAGGAACGACTTTGGTGATTTTACAAAGTAGACCTCTTCCGGGTCGTCGATGTATTGCTTCAGCGACGCTAAACCAAACTGCACGCTGTTGCTCAGAACGTCGATATCTTCATCGCGGTTGTAGTTGATAGCGCGGCGCAGCAGCGCCTGCGTTTCATCGCCCGTTGCCGGAACCTGATGATGGCGGTACAGCCACTCGCTGACCGACTCACGAGTGGGCGCAGACAGCATGGATGGCAGCAGCGGGCTACCGTTTTCCATCGTCAACATTCGCGGAGTGTTATCTTGCATTACCGCGATAGAACAGTTTGCTGTTCCGTAGTCAAAACCAATAAACACGTCAATTATCCCCATGCCAGTGAAGAAAGGGGGGCGACTTTAGCCGAATGTGAAGATGGCGGCAACTGGAATATGAAAGCAAGGTATTTCATGCGCTAAGCCGCTATGCTGATAACTTCGCCCACTTTCTGTGCACAAGGACAAACCATGTTTGAGCTTCCGTGGCTGCCGCCGTATGACTGGCGCTGGATGTTCGGCTTTCTACAGGCGCGTGCCGTTGACGGTATTGAGCATTTTCACGACAGCCATTACACCCGTAGCTGGCGCTGTGGCGCACATAGCGGGTTAATCACCATGACGCCGGATACATCGCGGCAGGTGCTA
>JBOFJM010000019.1:0-4412 GCA_051656825.1 Kluyvera sp. | reverse complement strand
TAGCGCGTTAGGTGTGTTGCATCAGCGTCTGCTGCTTGAGGCTAAACGAAGCTTGCAGTACACCAGCATGACGGTCACTCAGGTATCCGAGTATTTAGGTTTTAGCGATGTGACCTACTTTTCCCGTTTCTTCCGTAAGCACGAAGGGATGACTCCAAAAGAATTCAAATTAAGAATGATACAATAATTAAAATCGGATTAATGAATATTTAATTAGCACTTATGTGACATTTAATATTTTCTAATTAATTCATTATAAATGACTATGTCATACTAGTTTAGTTAATCCTGCCAGTACTTCCGACAAGTAGCGCCATAATTTATTGGTGATGTGATTATAAAATAATGTTGTTGCATTTAAGGGAATGGAAACGGAGTTGTTCATATTCCTGCTAATACTTAATAAAGTATTAAATATTCTTATTCAGGAAATGAATCTTCGAATGGATACGGAGGTTGTATGTTACCAGAATACTGTAAGTTCGCGGTGATTATCAGCAAAATACCGGTAATGCAGTCTGGGCTTAGCGCCATTATGGGAGCGAATTTCCCTGATTACGAACTTAATTTTTGCCAGTCTTTAGAAGAGCTTACTCTGCTGCAATTGCGTCGTACCGACGTCGTGATTGTTGATTTCTCAGGCGAAGTTCGTCTTCCTCGCGCACAGTGCGAACAATACTACGCGTTGTTATCGCAATATCGGGATATTCATTGGGTATTTATGATTAGCCGGCCATCGAGTTTTTAATGCGTCCGGAAAGTACATTGCTTTCTGACTCCGATACCGTAGAACATGTCATTAAAGCTATTCAGCAGAGTGGTGTTAGTACGGAGAATATTAGTCAGGCGCTCATTTCTCAACAGCATAATGATGAGACTGATGATAATGAACGGTTGGTTATGCTGACGCTGTCTGAGCGCAAGGTACTGCGTTTATTAGCGAAAGGCTGGGGCATTAATCAAATTGCGGCATTACTCAAAAAGAGCAATAAGACCATTAGCGCACAGAAAAACAGCGCGATGCGTCGTTTGTCTCTGCGCAGCAACGCGGAAATGTACGCCTGGATCAATAGCAATCAAGGGATGAAGGAACTTAATCTCTACTCAGCTTACGGAGAGCAAGCAGAATGGAAAAGCACGGCAGGAAGCAGTGCGTCGCTATTATAGAACGTTGTATTATGACGGAGGTCGGGCTGCGTAGTTTGTTAACGCATACTGATAATGATGGTTTTACCGTTCACTTTTTTCGCTCAATGAGTGAGTTTGCGTTAGCGCTTCGGCATACCCAGTTTGACGCAGTGATGAGCTGTTTATCTGGGACGCGAGAGCAACGCCTTGAGTGCCTGTTTGCGATGGGCGAAATTGCCAATCGTCACCCGAAAATGATACGTATTATTCTGGCAAACGATAAGGTAGAAGCGTCGTTGATCAAACACCTTTCACCTACCTATATTCACGGCGTATTAAATAAATCCAGCACCTTGAATAAACTACAACAAAGTATGCTAGAGCTTTTCAAAGACGTTGCACTGGGGCATGAATATATCGATGCCTCATCTATTCAGAATGAAAGCCGTTTTCTCAGCCCGACAGAGAACATGATTCTGCGCTATATGACCTACGGTTATTCATTAATGGAGATAGCGCAGCGGCTGGATAGAAACATCAAAACGATTCGTGCACACAAATTCAATGCCATGACGAAGCTTGGCGTAAGCTCTGATGTTGATCTGTTGAGTGCCGCTGATCTATTGGTTTCGTTGCCTGACCGAAACATTGCCTGTACACACTCTTTGCGTCACTAGGACTGATTACAGCAGACATCAATCCAGGTTGCGGCGGTAAGGCTGGCCATTCTTTGCGGGGAAATGCGCACCGCGCTATGAGTCGAGCCCGCCGCAGGTAGCACTTCGTCATATTGTTGCAGCGAAACATCGCAGTATACGGTCAGTGGGTTTTCGAGGCCAAATGGGCAAACGCCGCCAACCGGGTGGCCGGTTAATACGACGACTTCATCGCTACTGAGCATCCGTGCTTTCGCACCAAATGTCGTTTTTAATTTTTTATTATCTAAGCGGGCATCGCCTTTAGCGACGACTAAAATAGCCTGATCTTTGATTTTCAACGACAGTGTTTTGGCGATTTGCCCCGGTTCAACGTGGTGAGCGGCAGCAGCCTGTGCGACGGTCGCGGTGCTTTGTTCAAGTTCGATGATGGTAATATCCGGGGCATGTTCGGCAAAGAATTCTTGTACAGACTGTAAGCTCATTGCGCTCTCCTGAAAAATCGGCGAGTCACTCTGTCACAAAGTGGCCCTGCTTGTAAATATTCACCTGACCTTGCAGAGAGTGATGCTATTTTTTAGCAGCGCGGCAAGGTGAAATATTTCGTACGCTTGAGATCCAAGTTGTGCAAAAAATGTTGTATTTCTGGATCTCCTTCACAATCGATGCAACCGGTTACTGTAACCGGTTGCTGTTCATCTCCTGGCGGCTGATACTGCAACAGTGGCTTCCGTTGTATCCATAATAAGAGCTGTATATGCGCTGTGCCTCCATTAACAATCCGCTATGACGGGTTGTTACCGTATGCCCAGACGTATATCGGCAAAAATTGTCGTTGCTGTGTTTACGTCTAAGGCCTGTCAGGAGGGCTGCTATGTCTGCTAATCACGCTGCATTTAATTTGATATTCCGCTTTGTAGAAAATTATGTAAGTCCCGTTGCAGGAAGAATTTCATCTCAGCGCCACGTCATGGCTATTCGTGACGGTTTTATCTCCGCAATGCCTTTTATGATTGTCGGTTCATTTCTGCTGGTATTCGCTTACCCGCCGTTTTCACCGGATACCACCTGGGGCTTTGCTCGCGCGTGGTTAGATTTAGCAAAGGAATTTGAGGGCCGAATTCTGACGCCGTTCGATATGACGATGGGCATCATGTCTATTTATATCTGCGCCGCTATCTCCTATAACCTTGGCAAGCATTACGAAAAAGCGCTTCAGCTTGATCCTTTTATGTGTTCGATGTTGTCGATCATGGCTTTCCTGCTGGTCGCTGCGCCGAAAACGAACGGTAATCTGCCGGTTGATAGCCTTGGCGGAACCGGTATCTTTACCGCAATTCTGGTGGCGGTGTACTGCGTAGAAATGATGCGTTTTCTGAAAATCCGTAACATCGGGATCCGCCTGCCGGATCAGGTGCCACCGATGATCAAAAACTCTTTTGACCTGTTGATCCCTGTGCTGGTGGTGGTTTTCACGTTGTATCCGCTGAGCCTGTTTATTCAAAGCCAGTTCGATATGCTGATTCCACAGGCCATTATGTCCGTATTTAAACCGCTGGTTTCAGCGGCGGACTCATTGCCTGCCATTCTGCTGGCGGTGCTGATTGGCCACCTGCTGTGGTTTGCCGGTATTCACGGCGCGGCGATTGTTTCCGGGATGCTGCAAATGTTCTGGTTGACCAACCTGGGGCTGAACCAAACCGCGTTGGCACAAGGTGCGCCATTGCCGCATATCTTTATGGAAGCGTTCTGGACATTCTTTATTGTGGTCGGTGGTTCAGGGGCAACAATGGGGCTGGTGATTTGCTATCTGCGTAGCCGCTCCGCGCATTTACGCTCTATTGGTCGTTTGAGCGTAGTCCCTAGCCTGTTCAATATTAACGAACCGGTGATTTTCGGTACGCCAATTGTCATGAACCCGGTGTTCTTTATTCCGTTCCTGTTGGCCCCAATGGTGAACGCCGTGCTGGCATGGGCGGCCATGAAGTTGGATTTGATTGGTCGCGTTATCTCTGTTGTTCCGTGGACTGCACCGGCACCGGCACCGGCACCGGCACCGGCACCGGCACCGATTGGCGCGGCGTGGGCACTAGGCTGGGATTTCCGTGCGGCGATTCTGGTCGTGCTGCTGGCGTGCGTTGCGGCGGTTATCTACTATCCGTTCTTCAAAGTGTATGAAAAACAGTTGCTAGCGCAGGAAGAAGAAGAGGCACAGCGTGCGGCAGAAGAGAGCCAGCAAGTGGCATAATGGGTGATAAATTAGCGGGGTGAATATCCCGCTAATTATTTAAGCGTACAGTCGCCGCACTGCTGAACGTCCGGCAGGCGGTAACGCTGGCAGCAGGTACGGCGCACCAGTAAGCCATCGCGGAGTACAACGGTGCGCCACAGCGGGTTATCCTGGCCATCGGCGAGCGTTTTCGTGAAGAAATAACGCTGACGAAGCTGGTTAATTAGCTCGTCGCCTAACAGTGTTTTCATCTCTCCGAGATACCAGTTAATTAAATAGCCGGTATTGCTCCAGATAAGTTTACCGTTAATCTCACCTGTGGCTTCCAGCGCCTGGATAACCGGCATCAATGCTTGGGTGATCAGCTTGTCCAGTCGCTCGGCTACGGGTTTTTGGCT
>JBOFJM010000018.1:0-2787 GCA_051656825.1 Kluyvera sp. | reverse complement strand
GTCCTCCGGCAGCCAACGCGCCGCACACTGTAACCGCAAGCGTAGCTGTTCTGCCTCACGAGTCCAGTTAAGTACACTTAACCCTTTTTCACGAATACCGGTTAGCATCGCGCGATGAAGTTCATCTTCGGAGGGTTTTACCAGAGGGCGAACGCTCACCGTCAACTGGCCGACCTGGCTGCGACGTAACGCTTTTAGCGTCCCTTGCGCGTCATCCCACTCCACGGTGTCGGACTGCTGCAACAACTGCGGACAGCGGGCAATTAATGCGTCGATATCAACCGCGCAGGCCTGCAAAATGCGCGCATCCGGTGAGGCATTTCCCTGTAACAGCAGCGGCGCAATCAGCCACTCATGGCGATTTAGTGCATCGTCAGCATCAAGCATCGCCCCCATGCCATTCGCCAACTGATAACGCCCTTCCTGCCCGCGTCGCCGGGCGATGCGATCGGGGAAACCCTGCGCCAGCAGTAACGGGATATCATCGCTATTCGCCTGACCCATGCGGCGGTTTAGCCGCTTACACAACTGCTGGCTGCGCTGTTGCCATTGGCCCTGCGAGCGAGAAAACGCCTGCAATAAATCACTGCTTCCCCCGCGCGGTGGCTCTTCGAGAAGTGCCGCCAGCCGCGCGGCCGTCGCCGCTTGATCATCACTTTGTGCCGCCACCAGCATCGCCGCGAGACGCGGATCATTGCCCAGCGCCGCCATTTTTTTCCCTTTCGGCGTCAGACGGTTGTCGGCCAGCGCCTGAAGCTGGCTCAGCAAACGCCGCGCCGCCGCAAGGTTGGCGGCGGGAGGTTGATCGAGCCAATTGAGCTGCGCCGGGTCATGGCAGCCCCATTGCAACAGCTCCAGCAGCAATGAAGACAGGTCGCTTTGCAGGATTTCCGCCTCACTTTGCGCCGCCGCGCGCTCGGCCTGCTCTTTCGCCAGCAGATGCACGCACACACCTGGCTCCAGTCGCCCGGCGCGACCGGCACGCTGGGTCATCGACGCCTGGCTTACGCGCTGCGTCACCAGACGGGTCAGACCGGTGCGCACATCAAAGCGTGCAACGCGCTCTTGTGCGCTATCCACCACCAGGCGAATCCCTTCGATGGTCAAACTGGTTTCTGCGATATTAGTCGCCAACACCACTTTTCGTTTTCCCTGTGGCGCGGGCAGAATCGCCTGCCGCTGTTCGCTAAGCGGCAGCGCGCCATATAAAGGACACAGCAGCACGTCATCGGCGACGCGCTCAGCAAGCTGATGTTGTACCCGCTGAATTTCGCCAACGCCGGGTAAAAACAGCAGCAACGAACCGGACTCCTGGCGTAACAGCTCTGCGGTGGCTATTGCAACGGCTTCGTCAAAACGCTGATGCGCGGGCAGCGACTGATACCGGCGCTCTACCGCAAACGCGCGCCCCTGCGAAGTTATCGTCGGGGCATCCGGCAGCAGGCGCTGGAGTTTGTCGTTATCCAGCGTGGCCGACATAATCAGCAGTTTAAGGTCGTCACGCAGCCCTTGCTGTACATCCAGCAACAGCGCCAGCGCGAGATCCGCCTGTAGGCTACGTTCGTGGAATTCATCGAGGATCACCAACCCGACACCGCTCAGTTCAGGATCATGCTGGATCATCCGCGTCAGAATCCCTTCCGTTACCACTTCGAGGCGCGTATTGGCACCAACGCAGGTTTCGGCGCGCATTCGGTAACCCACCGTTTCGCCCGGTTTTTCGCCGAGCAATTCCGCCAGCCGCTGTGCGACGTTGCGCGCCGCCAGCCTGCGCGGCTCCAGCAGTAAAATACGCCCGCGAATACCGCCATCGCGCAAAATTTGCAGCGGTAACCACGTAGATTTACCCGCACCGGTTGGCGCGTTAAGCAGTACCTGCGGGGCCTGCTGGAGGGCGAGAAGAAGTTCAGGGAGGACGTTGGCGACCGGCAACAAGGACACGAATGGCTCCAGAGGGTTAACATTAGACGGCGTACATTGTAGCATCGCCCTACTTCATTACCGAGTACCCACGATGTCTGAGCCAAAAAGACTGTTTTTCGCCATTGAGATCCCCGCCAAAATTCAAAAGCAGTTGGTGCAATGGCGGGCAGATCATTTCCCCGCCGACGCTGGCGCACCGGTCGCGGCCGCGAATCTGCATATGACGCTGGCGTTTCTTGGCGACGTCAGCGCCGACAAACAGCGGGCGCTCGCCGCGATGGCCGGACGTATTCGCCAGCCGGGCTTTACGCTGCATCTGGATGATGCCGGGCAGTGGCTGCGCTCTCGCGTAGTATGGCTGGGAACCCGTCAACCACCGCGCGGGCTGTTACAGCTCGCCAGCATGTTACGCGCACAGGCCGCACGCAGCGGCTGTTATCAAAGCCCACAGCCGTTTCATCCGCACCTGACGCTGCTGCGTAACGCCGCACAGGCGGTGGCAATTCCCGCGCCGGGTTTTCATTGGGAAATCCCAATAACCGAGTTCGTGCTGTATGAGTCTCGTTTCTCCGCAGGCCGCACACGCTACACGCCATTACAGCGCTGGACGCTCAGCGACTAATCAAGGAAAGACAATGCAATTTACGCCGCCGCTCCAATCCGCCACGCTGATTAAACGTTACAAACGTTTTCTGGCCGATGTGATAACCCCCGCCGGAGAAACCCTCACGATCCACTGCCCTAACACTGGTGCAATGACCGGTTGCGCAACCCCCGGCGATACCGTGTGGTATTCCACATCAGAAAATACTAAGCGTAAATATCCACATACATGGGAAATAACGCAGACGCAAAAAGGGGATT
>JBOFJM010000017.1:0-2266 GCA_051656825.1 Kluyvera sp. | reverse complement strand
TACAAACCCGCGCAGGCCTGATAAGCGCAGCGCCATCAGGCAAGAACGGTGTGGATTGCCGGATGGCGGCGTAAACGCCTTATCCGGCCTACAAACCCACGCCATCAGGCGCTGTGCTGGGGGGCGATCAGTACAGTAGTGAATAGAGCTGGCGGCGGTATTTAGAAGCTAGCGCATCGCCAGTACCCAGCGCGGCCAGAATTTCCTGCAACATTTTGCGCGCCTGACCATCGGCTGCGCCCAAATCTTTGCGCAGATGGCTAAACAGCAGTTCCAGCGCTTCTTCGTTACGCCCAACCTGATGCAACTGTAAAGCAAGTTTCGATGCCAGCGCCGCGTCGTCTGGGTTATCCGCCACTTGCTGCTGCAACTGCTGGATTTCTGGCGTATCGGCGGCCTGTTTAAGCAATTCAATTTGTGCGACCAGCCCCTGATAACGGGTATCTTGATCCTGCAACGGAATCGTTTTCAGCACTGCTTCTGCGTCTTCTGAACGGTTGAGCGCAATTTGCGTTTCCGCCAGCAGCAGGCCAATCTGGCTGTCCTGGTTGGAGAGCTGACAGGCGTCTTTCAGCAGTGGCAGCGCCTCGGCGTGATTACCTTCTTCAATCAGCGCCAGCGCCTGCTGCGCTTTTAACTCTTCTTCGCGCGGTAGCACTTTATCGAGCAACGCGCGGATGGCTTCTTCCGGCTGCGGCCCCTGGAAACCATCGACCGGCTGGCCGTTCTGGAACAGGTAAACCGTAGGGATAGCGCGCAGGCCAAACTGCGAGGCAACCATCTGCTCGGCGTCACAGTCAACCTTCGCCAGAATAAACTGGCCGTTATATTGCGCGGCGAGGTTTTCCAGCACCGGCGTCAGTTCCTGACAATGCTGGCTGCGTTCAGACCAAAAATAGAACAGCACGGGCGTCGCAACGGACTGCTCCAGCGTCTGGTGGAGATTAGCTTCGGTAATGTTAACGATATTCTGTACGGACATGAGTGATTCTCTATAGTCGGTTTGTATTCGAGATGGGGACAAATGTGCGCACTTCAACTTAGCCGTGCAGAATTTTGTCCATCACGCGACCCGGCAGCAGCCGTTTTAGCCAGCCCACCGCATGAGTCACCAGCGTGACGGGGTAGCGCAGCTTAGGTTTGTCGCTGATAAATGCATGGCGCACCTTTTCGACCACCGCATCTGGGCCGAGCGTAAAGCGCGCAGCGATACCCGGGTTTTCCACCGGTGTGTCGCTGGTTTGATTGACGTTTTCGGTAAAGCGCGTGCGAATAGGGCCTGGCTCAATCAGGCTCACTTTCACCCCAGTGTGGCGCAACTCCATGCGCAGCGCGTCAGACCACGCTTCCAGCGCATATTTACTGGCGGCATACGCCCCACGGCCTGGTGTCGAAATTAGCCCCATCACGGATGAGGTCATCACAATGCGCCCCTCACCGTGTGGGATCATGGCGGGAAGCAGGCGCATAGTGAGCTGATGGACGCCGAAAAAGTTGGCGGAAAATTGCTGCACCATTTGCGCACGGCTGATGGTATTTAATGGGCCATACACGCCGTATCCGGCGTTATTAAACAGGCCGAATAGCTGGTTGCCGGTGAGGGCAATCACTTCATCGGCGGCGTTATCGACGCTTTCTGGGCTATCCAGGTCGAGTAAAATACCGGTGAACCCCATACCGTCCATACGTTTTACATCATCGGGTTTGCGGCAGGCGGCCAGTACGCGAAACCCCTGGCGTTTAAGCTCAAGCGCGCTTTCAAGGCCAATCCCGCTGGAACATCCTGTAATTAAGACCGATTTTTGCATAACTTTACCTGAAGACACCGCTTTACTTTCCGGCGGCGTGATTAACTAATGGAGCCAGACGTGTCGCTATCCAGTCGGCAATAAACGGCTGGGCGTCACGGTTGGGATGAATGCCATCATCCTGCATCCACTGCGGTTTGAGATAAATCTCTTCCATAAAGAAGGGCAGCAGTGGAATAGTGAACTCGCTGGCAAGCTGCGGGTAAACCGCGCTGAAAGCCTCATTATAACGGCGTCCGTAGTTTGCTGGCAGACGAATTTGCATTAATAACGGCTCGGCATTGGCGGCTTTCACTTGTTGTAGCACGGTGCGCAGCGTTTTTTCGACTTGTTGCGGTGGAAAACCGCGCAGGCCGTCGTTGCCGCCCAGTTCAACCAGCACCCAGCGCGGCTGATGCTGCTTGAGCAGTGCCGGTAGGCGCGCCAGCCCCTGTTGAGCGGTGTCGCCGCTAATACTG
>JBOFJM010000016.1:0-2380 GCA_051656825.1 Kluyvera sp. | reverse complement strand
AGCGAACTGGAATGGCTGGACGAAACCATTGCCAAATATGCCACCGATGCGTCAATTATTGACGTCTCTGAACTGGACGGGATGCTGACGGCTATTCTGTCGTCTCCGTTGGATATTGAACCCGCAGAGTGGATGTTCGCTGTATGGGGTGGGGCCGATAACGTGCCGCGCTGGGCGACCGATCGCGAGCGCGATCGTTTTGTAAACCTGACGCTGCAACATATGAGCGATATTGCCGATCGCTTGAACGATTACCCGGATCAGTTTGACCCCCTGTTTGGTACGCGTGAAGAAGAAGGACAGGAGCTGACTATCGTTGAAGAGTGGTGCTACGGCTACCTGCGCGGCGTCGGCATGAGTGATTGGACGGGTTTGCCGGCGGAACAACAGGCGGCGCTGGAGTGCATTGCGCTGCACGGTGACGAAGCCAACAGCGCGAGGCTGGACGTTTTCACGGCGGATGAATATATCGAAAGCGTTGATAAGATTCGCCCAGCGGCGTTAACGCTGTTTGATTACTGGATGGAAAACCCGAAAGAAGCGCCTGTGCTGCAACCGATAAAAAACGAGCAAAAGATTGGCCGTAACGATCCGTGCCCGTGCGGCAGCGGCAAAAAATATAAGCAGTGCTGCTTAGCGAAATAACCGCATAGCCCGTGGCGCGGCGTTTATCCGGTAGGCCCGGTAACGTAGCGCCAGCGGGCCTATCTCATTAGCTAAAGACTTTTTTGATGGCTTCTAAATATTGATAGCCATACGCGGTGTCCGGCTCCAGATAGCTTCCCTCCGTCCATTCATTCCACGCATTGATGGTACACACGGCAAAGACCGAATTCTCGGCATCCATAAAGCATTTAACATCCCGCAGCGCTTTTTCGAACTCCTGTGGTGTATTCTCCGTATAAACCGGAAAGTACGGGTAGCCAATATCATCAAGCCTGTCGCTCTGTATCGTTCTGGGGGAGGAATCCCAGCCGACCGTTACGTTGGGAATATAAGGCAGTACGTATTGGCTACTTAAGCGCGCATGTTCTGTTTTCGCGCACTCGCGGATCTCGTTATAAGGGCTGTCAGGAAAATGGCCGGGTTCAATATGATGCACCCATACGTAACTGGTGACGCTGTCGATGCCCAGATAGGCAATCACTTCATCAGGATTGTTAAGGCTATTCTCACTGGGTAACGTTTCAATTCCCCACACCACGGCATTTAAATGTATCTCACCAAGTCCGCGTGAACGTACTTTTTGGCGGAAAGCATCCAACACCCTTTTGGTCTGACTCAGCCCGCCAAGCCCTGCAACCAGACTCATCATTTCGTAAATTGAAAAATAAACTTTACCGTCTATTTTCCAGTACGAAGGATGGGTGAAATAGTGTTCAATAATATGATCGGTAGCCTCGATAAATACCGCTTCCGGGACTGCTCCGGTCAGGCGAGTAGGGTATGGCTGGTAGCGGCTCGCCGGATGAATTTCCAACCAGTCGTGATTGGCCCACATAATGGCAAATTTAACCTCGCTATTGTTGCTTGCCTTCAAATAGCCTTCTTCAAGGCAGCGTTCAAGAAATGGACCTTCTTTGTGCCAGTACCAATCAAAGATAAAGGCTGAAAGGCCGTGGCTCGCTGCTGCGTTAATTTTCTTTTCCATCACTAACGGGTCGGCTTCATCTTCATAGCCCCACAGCGGAACTTTGGGCTGCATATGACCTGCAAATCGCGGCGTTGCTTTTTTGACTAGCTCCCACTCGGTCCAGCCTTTGCCATGCCATTGTTGTACTTTTTTATCGCAGTGAAAATTTGGGAAATAATAAGCGGCAACTTCATATTTTTTGTGCATTAATGTGAGTCCTTTTACGCATTAGTGATGGTTTTGAACAATGCCCGCTTCAGAATTAAACTCATTGCGTTGGGTTCCGTGGAAACAAAGCCAACCAATAATCATACCGACGCCCGCCATACAGGAAAGGATGGTATATAAAAAGGTGGTTCCCATATCGAGTAATAAAGGGGTAACAAAGGCGAGTAACCCGCAGGTGAGTCTGGATACTGCCACGATAATGCCTTGCGCCGTTGAGCGTAACATGGTGGGGAATGATTCCTGTGACCATATTTTCATGATCCCCTCAAAGGCCAACCCCGCACCGGTGCTGGTAAATAACATGGCGCAAAACCATGAGAAAGGCGCAAAGTTGAAAATAACCGGCATCACAAAACCGGCAGTATAAAAGAAAGCACCAATAATAAATCCGGCCATTCTTTTCGGTGTATCGACAAGTTTCATAAAGGCTAACCCTGATACAATACACACGGGTAGCATTAATAAATTCCAAAACGAATTGGTTTCAACGGTAATACCAACAATATTCACCGCAATATA
>JBOFJM010000015.1:0-1925 GCA_051656825.1 Kluyvera sp. | reverse complement strand
TTGACTCCCCACGTCCAGGCCGTCACGGCTGAAGACGCCCGGCAGCGTTTTGATAGTCAGATTGCCCTGCTGATATTCACCCCAGAATGCATCGGCATCAAAGGTCGGCTGTTTTTCCAGACGCCCATGATATAGCCCGCAGCGGCGAGCACTGTCCACTTTATTCAGCGGTGCGAGTTCCGCCAGCATCAGCTCTGCGCTACGCACGCCGCTACGGTTTTCGCCAACGACGAAAATATCCGTACCGACTGGCAGCAAAGAGAGAATGTTCATCAGTTGGAACTGAGCTTCTGGTTTGTTTTTCGGCCAGTAGTAAACCAGTGTGTCGCAATCGGCAACGTCTTCTGCCTGAGCAACCAGGCTAAAGCGGACGTTATCACCCATCTGGCGGTTGAGCATTTGCCAGTGGTGGAGTTGCTGGGTATGCGCGCGGCTTGCGGCAGTTTCCAGGCGGGCGGGCAGGTCATCCTGCAAATCGCCGGCGAACAGAATACGGCTTTGTTCGAAATCGTCACTGTGGCGCAGCAAGACTTCACTTGCCGGAGTAAAAGCAGACATGAATCGTTCCTCAATAAACTTAGGCGGGGATTATAGTGTGTAATTGGCGCAGTTTCGATGAATTTGCTATATTTGCGCCCTTGATAGACAGGAGCGTTTCACATGACATCCCGGCGAGACTGGCAATTACAACAGTTGGGTATCACTCAGTGGTCACTGCGCCGCCCTGGGGCGTTGCAAGGTGAGATTGCTATTACGCTCCCGCAGCACATTCGTTTAGTGATGGTTGGCGAAGCGCTACCCGCACTGACGGAGCCGCTTATTGGCGATATTCTTCGTGCGCTGCGCCTAACGCCTGATCAGGTATTGCCGCTGTCACCAGACCGAGTGGCGATGCTGCCGCAGGGTAGCCGCTGCCATTGCTGGCGCCTCGGCAATGATACGCCGTTGACGCTGGAAGGGGCGGTGATTTCAACACCGCCATTTAATGAACTGCAAGCCAGCGCGCCAGCGCGCGCCGCGCTTTGGCAACAAATTTGCGCCCATGAACACGATTTCTACCCTCAGCACGACTGATTTGCCCCGCGCTTTTGCTATTGAAACGCGCGCTCATGCGTTTCCCTGGAGTGAAAAAACCTTCGCCAGCAATCAGGGCGAACGCTATCTGAATTTGCAGATGTCGGTTGATGGCGAGATGGCGGCATTTGCTATCACGCAGATAGTGCTGGATGAAGCGACGCTGTTCAATATCGCGGTTGACCCGGACTATCAGCGCTGTGGTTTAGGGCGCGAGCTGCTTGAACATCTCATCGATACGTTAGAAGCGCGTGGTGTGCTGACGTTATGGCTGGAAGTGCGCGCGTCGAACCACGCGGCTATCGCTCTGTACGAGAGCTTAGGTTTTAATGAGGCGACGATTCGTCGCAACTATTATCCCACGGCAGAAGGCCGCGAGGATGCCATTATTATGGCGCTGCCCATCAGTATGTAAGACAAGGTGAAAAGATGATGAAGTGGGACTGGATTTTCTTCGATGCCGACGAGACGCTGTTTACGTTTGACTCGTTTAGCGGCCTACAGCGGATGTTTCTCGACTATAGCGTGACCTTTACCGCAGAAGATTTCCAGGACTATCAGGCGGTGAATAAACCGTTGTGGGTGGATTACCAAAACGGCGCTATCACCTCGCTTCAGCTTCAACATCAGCGCTTTGTGACCTGGGCTGAACGTTTGAATGTGCATCCTGGCGACCTTAACGATGCCTTTATGAACGCGATGGCCGAGATTTGCTCGCCACTGCCGGGAGCCGTTTCACTGTTGAACGCGCTACAGGGCAAGGTGAAAATGGGCATTATTACCAACGGGTTTACCTCATTACAGCAGATTCGCCTGGAGCGCACCGGGCTTCGTGATCACTTTGATTTACT
>JBOFJM010000014.1:0-7895 GCA_051656825.1 Kluyvera sp. | reverse complement strand
CAGCCCTTGCCACGCCGCGTAAGGCTGCGGGCTGCGAGACAGCGTACCGTCGAGGAAATTGCCCGAATAGAACTGAATAGCCGGGGCAGAGGTATAAACCGCCATTTGCAGTTTCTTATCTTCTGACCACACGTACGCCGCGACTTTGCTGGCATCCCCCTGAGCCTGAAGCAGAAAAGCGTGATCGTAACCGTTCACTTTTTTCTGATCGTCATCGCTCAGGAAGTCCTGCGCGACCGTTTTCGGCTGGCGGAAGTCGAAGCTAGTGTGAGTCACCTCTTTCAGGCCGTCGTACGGGATCCCGCTTTCATCAACCGGCAGATAGGTATCTGCCAGCAGTTGAAGCGTATGGTTGCGCACGTCGCTCTGTTCTCCATCAAGGTTAAAGTAAACATGATTTGTCATGTTCACCGGGCACGCTTTATCGACTTTCGCCCGGTATTCGATGGAGATGCGGTTGTCGTCCGTCAGGTGATAGGTTGCCGTTGCCTGTAGCTCGCCTGGAAAACCCTGGTCGCCATCCGGCGAGGTGAGGGTAAAGACGGCTTCGGTTGGGTTTTGCGACGCAATCACCCAGCGGCGTTTATCAAACCCTTGTGGGCCACCGTGCAACTGATGTTCGCCCTGGCTCGGTGTCACCTCAATTGTCTGCCCGTCCAGCGTAAAGCGGCTGTTGGCGATACGGTTGGCATAACGACCAACGGATGCGCCAAGAAAGGCGGCTTGCTCGGTGTATTGTTCCGGCGAAGCACAGCCCAGCAGCGCTTCACGCACGCTGCCGTCGATCATCGGAATACGTGCTGAGAGCAGCGTTGCGCCCCAGTCCATTAACGTCACGACCACGCCGTGCGCGTTACGTAACGTAATCAGTCGATACGGCTGGCCATCCGCTGCCAGAGTTGGCGTTTCTCTTAACACTGGCCTGCTCCTTGTGACGGTTTGCACACATAGAACGTCTCTTTGATGCCGGTTTTTGCTTCGTACTGCTCGGCTACAGCCTGTTTTACTGCCGGAACCAACGCTTCAGGAATCAGCGCCACGATACAGCCGCCAAAGCCGCCGCCGGTCATACGGACGCCGCCCTGTTCCCCAATAGTAGCTTTCACAATCTCTACCAGGGTGTCGATTTGCGGTACGGTGATTTCGAAATCATCGCGCATTGAAGCGTGGGACTCCGCCATCAACTGGCCCATGCGCAGCAGGTCACCTTTTTCCAGCGCTGAAGCCGCTTCTACGGTACGGGCGTTCTCCGTCAGAACGTGGCGCACGCGTTTTGCGACAATCGGGTCAAGCTCATGCGCCACGGCGTTAAATTCATCGATGGTGACATCGCGCAACGCAGGGCGCTGGAAGAAGCGCGCACCCGTTTCGCACTGCTCACGGCGAGTGTTGTATTCACTGCCGACCAGCGTACGTTTGAAGTTACTGTTGATGATAACCACCGCCGCGCCTTCTGGCATGGAAACGGCTTTCGTACCGAGGGTACGGCAGTCGATCAGCAGGGCGTGATCTTTCTTGCCGAGTGCGGAAATCAGCTGATCCATAATGCCGCAGTTACAGCCGACGAACTGGTTTTCCGCTTCCTGGCCGTTCAGCGCGATTTGTGCGCCGTCGAGCGGCAGATGATAAAGCTGCTGGAATACCGTTCCGACGGCCACTTCCAACGATGCCGAGGAGCTTAAGCCCGCGCCCTGCGGCACGTTACCGCTGATCACCAGATCCGCACCGCCAAAAGCGTTATTGCGTTTCTGCAAGTGTTTCACTACGCCGCGAACATAGTTTGACCACTGCTGGTTGTCGTGGGTGACGATAGGCGTATCGAGAGAAAACTCATCGCTTTGGTTGTCGTAGTCAGCGGCGATGACGCGCACCTGGCGGTCATCACGCGGTGCACAGCTAATCACCGTTTGGTAATCAATCGCGCATGGCAGTACAAAGCCATCGTTGTAGTCAGTGTGCTCGCCAATCAGATTGACGCGGCCCGGAGCTTGAATGGTGTGGGTAGCAGGGTAGCCGAATTTCTCAGCAAACAGGGTTTGTGTTCTTTCTTTCAGGCTCATTGTTATTCTCCGGACTCGCGAAAATGAATATCACTGACCGCGCGCAGGCGCTCAGCGGCTTGTTCTGCCGTCAGGTCACGCTGGGTCTCTGCCAGCATTTCGTACCCGACCATAAATTTACGCACCGTAGCGGAGCGCAGCAGCGGCGGATAAAAGTGCGCATGTAGCTGCCAGTGCGGGTTGTCTTCGCCATTAAACGGCGCGCCGTGCCAGCCCATCGAATACGGGAAGGAGCACTGGAACAAGTTGTCGTAACGGCTGGTCAGTTTTTTCAGCGCCAGCGCTAAATCTTCACGCTGTGCTGCGGTTAAATCGGTAATGCGCAGAATATGTGCTTTAGGCAACAGCAGTGTTTCGAACGGCCAGGCCGCCCAATATGGCACTACGGCTAACCAGTGTTCGGTTTCCACCACGGTACGGCTGCCGTCGGCAAGCTCGCGCTGAACGTAGTCCACCAACATTGGCGACTGCTGTTTAGCGTAATACTCGCGCATCAGGCGGTCTTCACGCTCAATCTCGTTCGGCAGGAAGCTGTTTGCCCACACTTGTCCGTGCGGGTGCGGGTTAGAACAGCCCATCGCCGCGCCTTTATTTTCAAAAACTTGCACCCACGGATACTGCTGGCCAAGCTCTGCGGTCTGCTCTTGCCAGGTTTTCACGACGGATTGCAGTGCATCGAGGCTTAACTCTGGCAGCGTTTTGCTGTGATCCGGTGAGAAGCAGATAACGCGGCTAGTGCCGCGCGCACTCTGGCAACACATCAGTGGATCATCGCTTTCCGGCGCATCTGGCGTGTCGGTCATTAATGCCGCAAAGTCGTTGGTAAAAACGTAAGTGCTAGTGTAGTCAGGGTTTTTATCGCCCGTCACCCGCGTATTACCCGGACATAAAAAGCAATCTGGATCGTGAACGGGCAGCGTCTGTTTTGACGGTGTCTCTTGCGCCCCCTGCCAGGGGCGCTTTGCACGATGCGGTGAAACAAGAAGCCACTGGCCGGTTAACGGATTAAAACGGCGGTGTGGATGATCGACGGGGTTAAATTGTGTCATGACAGAATCCTTAGTCGGGATATCCCTGAGGATGACGGGACTGCCAGTTCCAGGTGTCCTGCGCCATTTCATCGAGATTACGGGTAACGCGCCAGTTCAACTCTTTATCGGCTTTCGTCGCATCAGCCCAGTAGGCTGGGAGATCGCCCTCACGACGTGGTGCGAAGTGGTAATTAACCGGTTTGCCACAGGCTTTGCTGAAGGCGTTAACCACATCCAGCACGCTGCTACCAACGCCAGCGCCCAGGTTGTAAACGTGTACACCGGCTTTATTCGCCAGTTTTTCCATTGCCGCAACGTGGCCGTCAGCCAAGTCCATAACATGGATATAGTCACGCACACCGGTGCCGTCTGGGGTTGGGTAATCGTTACCAAAAATCGCCAGCGAATCGCGACGGCCAACGGCAACCTGCGCAATGTACGGCATCAGGTTGTTCGGAATGCCCTGCGGATCTTCACCCATGTCGCCAGACTGGTGTGCGCCCACTGGGTTGAAGTAGCGCAGCAGCGCAATGCTCCAGTCCGGCTGCGCTTTTTGCAGGTCGGTCAGGATCTGTTCAACCATCAGTTTGCTTTTGCCGTATGGGCTTTGCGGCGTACCGGTCGGGAAGCTTTCAACGTAAGGGATTTTTGGCTGATCGCCATACACGGTTGCGGAGGAGCTAAAGATAAAGTTTTTAACATCGGCGGCGCGCATAGCTGAAATCAGACGCAACGTGCCGTTGACGTTGTTGTCGTAGTACTCCAGCGGTTTTTGCACGGATTCGCCAACGGCTTTCAGCCCGGCGAAATGAATGACGGCTTCGATGGCGTGATCGCGAAGGATCTCGGTCATCAGCGTTTCATTACGAATGTCACCTTCAACAAAGGTTGCCTGCTTGCCACCAAGACGTTCGATGACGGGCAGAACGCTGCGCTTACTGTTGCACAGGTTATCGAGAATGATGACATCGTGGCCTTGTTGCAGCAGTTGTACGCAAGTGTGGCTGCCAATGTAACCGCTACCACCTGTGATCAATACTTTCATTTTTAGCTCCGTTAAGCTTATGGCATAGAATGAGCTTAGCATAACAGAGAAGCCAAAAGTGTGACATCGGTTAAATTAGTGGTAACGTTTACACTGCATGTCACAGCATAAAAATGACCTGTATTTATATTCTAAATCAATAGTCTTAGCGTTGTATCGTAAACATTATCCGAAAAAATCTCGTAAACAGAGAGGCCGGAGTCGGCGTTGTGCCTCCTCCGGGAAGGGGGATTTAGCGTGGGCCTACCTGGTAACGATACCCGTCGCCATCGGCGACAAACTCTAAGCGGTGGGTAATACAGTCTGGCGCGTCTTCTGCGTGGTGTGAAACAAACAGCAGTTGCGTTTTGCCTTCACTAATCAGCACATCAATAAAACGGCGCACGACCTGGCGGTTGAGCGGGTCAAGCCCTTGCAGCGGTTCATCAAGAATCAACAGCGTCGGGTGTTTAACCAGCGCGCGAACGATCAATGCCAACCGCTGTTGCCCCCAGGAGAGGCTGTGGAACGGGGCATCGGCGGTGCGCGAGTCGATCCCGAGGATTGCTAGCCATTCATCAACCAATTTACGCTGCCTATCTGATATCGCCTGATAAATGCCAATTGAGTCAAAATAGCCGGAGAGGATCACGTTACGCACCGTGGTGCTCACCCGGTAATCAAGGTGCAGGCTACTGCTCACGTAGCCGATGTGTTTTTTAATATCCCAAATCGTTTCGCCGCTGCCGCGACGGCGGCCAAACAGCGTGAGATCATTACTGTAACCCTGTGGATGATCGCCAGTCACCAGGCTTAACAGCGTCGATTTTCCCGCGCCGTTGGGGCCGATAATTTGCCAGTGCTCGTCCGGTAAAACCGTCCAGTCCAGATGGTTGATGATGGGCTTGTCGTTATACGACACCACGCCGTCACGCAGCAGAATGTGTGGCGTATCGTCGGCGAGCAAAAGTCGCGCTGAGGGGGCATCCGGCTCTGGTAGCGCCATACCCGACAACGTCTCACTGTGCGCCAGTTGTGCAATCAGCGTCTGTTCCAGCAGCGCTTTTTTCTCACCGGTTTCGGTCAACGTACAGTCGGCGAGAATACCGGCAAATGGCACAAAATCTGGGATGTCGTCAAAACGGTTAAGCACTAACACCAGGGTGTAACCCGCCTGATGCAGCATTGCCAAATGCTCCGCTAACTGGCGGCGGGAGGCAACGTCCAGGCCATCAAAGGGTTCATCGAGAATTAATAGATCGGGCTTCGCCATTAACGCCTGGCACAGCAGCGTTTTGCGGGTTTCGCCGGTTGAGAGGTATTTAAAGCGGCGCTCCAGCAGGTGCGTAATACCAAACTGCGCGGCCAGCGTGGCACACAGTGCGGCGTCTTTGATATCGTCCTGAATGATTTCAGCGGTGGTGCGGCCGGTGTCGTCTTCGCCGGGGCTAAGCAGGTCGGTATTGTTGCGTTGCCACTCATCGCTGACCAGTTTTTGCAACTGCTCGAAAGAGAGGCGAGTAGGGCGCGTGAACAGGCTGTCACGGCTGCCGGAAAGCAGCGGCAGTTCGCCCGCGAGTGCACGAGCCAACGCCGATTTACCACTACCGTTGCTACCGACAAACGCCCAACTTTCACCGGCACGCAGCGTCAAATGCTCAATTTTTAATGTTTTTGTGTCGCTAAGACGAAACGCGCCTTGCGAAATTTGCAATGATGACATGATGTATCCCGTTTTATGCAGCGATGAATATCAGGGATACGTTTTCCTTCAGCTAATGTCAATGCTGTTAGCACAACGTCGCAAGAATGATGCGATCGGCGTTAAAGTAGGCCGTTACGTTAGCACCTTCTTCCAGCGAGACAGCCTCTGCCAGCGGCAGCGTCGCGCACAGCGTTTGCCCGTCCGGCAGCGCCATCAGCACTTCGCACTGTTCTTCACCGCGTTGAATATGGCTAATGCAGCAAGACAGTTGGTTATCCGCCTCGGCGGCGACCGCTGGATCAAGCGTGACGTTCACCCACGGCGCTTTTAGCAGAACCAGTACTTCTTTGCCTTCATCCAGCCCCAGTCGTTCACCACTTTGCGCGGTAATGGCTACTTTCAGGCGTGTTGTGCCGTCAGCCAGCAGAATATCAACATGCTGTTGTACTTGCTGGTGGTCGCGACGGGTTACTGTGCCAAACCACTGGTTGCGGGCGCTGGTTTGCAAAGAGAAGCGGGAAATCGCCGCCAGCAGGCTGTCCAGCGGCAGGGCGTCGTCATCGCTCAGCACATCGAATGCCTTTTGCTGAATTTGTGCCAACAGATCGTAGAGCTGAATCAGGCGTTGCCCATAGCGAGTTAATACCGCACCGCCGCCGCCTTTGCCGCCGGTGGCGCGGTCAACCAGCGACTGCTCGCTAAGCTGGTTCATTTCATTAATGGCATCCCAGGCGCTTTTATAGCTGATGCCTGCATTTTTGGCTCCCTGGCTAATCGAACCCGTTTTATCAATCTGTTTAAGCAGGGTGATGCGTCGCGGATCGGCGAAAAGGCGCTGCTGGAGTTTCAGGGTAAGGAGGATTTCAGCCTGCATAACGATGTCCTGGCAAAAAGAGTATTGTGACGTAAATGCCTCTCGACGCCAACCTATAGCGCGACAATTATATAAATGTGTGGAGACATATCGCTTACTAACGTTTATTTTTTGAAAGTGAGGAGGGTTCGGCGATAAATTTTCCCCATGAAAATACGCAATATAGTTACATTGTTTATTTGTTTAAATAAAATAATCTATTGCATAAGGATGTATGAGCGAAATGGAAAATATTCTTGGCTGTCGAAAGAAGTAATCTCAGCTACGTAGTAAAAACTCTGTCGGTGATTTATTTTTTAACTAATTGGGTTGGTGAATTTAATGTATTAATTAACATTACCAAAACCAATCTTAACGCTTAATAATTGCACTAATACTATGTGTTATAACTCGTCTATCTTACAGGTGATGGTGTCTTTATTATTTTGTATAACCTGGATAACTCATTGTTTTAATTGGTTGTAAATCATCTTAAGCACTCGTGCTGTACGTTTTATCCATCAATAGAATACGCTAAATTAATTTATAAGTTGAATATAAATGTTTTCTTAAATTCTACCTCGTAGCATTGGTTGTTTTTAACCTCATGATAGTATTTGTTCGTATTTCCGGTTTTTTAATATTATCAGGAGGCCGTGATGTCTAAATATTCTATAAAAAGAGTGAAGAAATCTCTTTTTTTATTCTCTGCATTTTCTTGTTTAATTTCGGGAGCCAATAATACCTTCGCAGCTACAGAACAGGTTACGTTAACGGTGGTCGGCGAAGTGGTTCCAGGCTCCTGCACGCCTTCATTAGAGGGCGGAAGTAAAGTTGACTTCGGGAGCTTTCCGCGCACAACCTTAACCAAAGCATCCAATCAGTTAGGTGTGAAAAATATTAACCTGACGGTGTCATGTTCAGCTACTGCGGTGGTGGCGCTTTATGCCACGGATAACCGTAAAACCACTATTGCCGACGGCGTCAGCGTTGAACAATCATGGGTGGGTAAAACGACCGTTACCGATAAAAAACAGCTTTTTGGTTTAGGGACTACTCCTGGCGGAGAAAACATTGGTGCGTTTTCACTGGGGGTTGATTTCAATAATATGGTTTTTGATGCTGGAAGCACCAAAACGTTGGCTAAAACGGCTAATGTGAAGGCTGTTCCTATTGTCTGGACATCAAGCACTGATGGCGCAATCAGCGATTATGAGTCCAC
>JBOFJM010000013.1:0-1695 GCA_051656825.1 Kluyvera sp. | reverse complement strand
CAAAAGCGCGGACATCAAAGAGGGCTGGGCTTTCTTTTTGCTGGTCGTCATAACATTTATCGTTGGCGAGCGGTGGCCTGCTGCTGGCGTAGCCAGCACTGGGCAGAGATCGAATCCGTCATTTTTTGCTCCCGGCGGTTCATTTCCATCCGGCGGTCGCTACGCTTGGCATCCAGTACCAGCTCCAGGCTTTTCTCACGTTTGGCTTCCGCCAGCAGGTTGCCCTGGATTTTTTTCGCTTCAAGGCTGGCTAAGGCCTGCTCTTGCTTCTGCCAGTCGGTAACACGTTGAATATTGTGCTTATATTTAGACTGGTTGATCATCATCACCGCGCTATTAACGCGCTGCGTCGCCAGGCCAGAGGCCAGCGAGGTCAGTGCATCAATATTCTTCTCAAAGCGCTGGCAGACCTGCTTTTGCGAGGCCAGCTTCATGCTGAGGTCGTCCACGGCGCGGGTGCGCATAAGGTGAAGTTGTTCAAGTGTCGAAATGAGTTTGCTCATCGTGCATTACCCTGCTTGCGCCAGCGTGCGCAGATCGTTAATGGTGTCATCAATCAACGCCGCGTCCTGTACTTCCTGTTGTAAGAACTGGGTGATTGCCGGAGAAAGGCGCACGGCTCTATCGGCCAGCGGATCGGCTCCGGCGACATATCCACCCAATGGGATAAGCGGTTTAATACTCTGGTATTCGGCATACAACTGTTTGAGGGTACGCGCGGCAAGCTGGTGCTCACGCGCGGTCACCTAGCTCATACAACGGCTGATTGACTGGCCGATATCAATCGCCGGATAGTGCCCGGCCTCCGCCAGATGGCGAGACAGTACGATGTGACCATCCAGCACCGCACGCGCACAGTCAACGATCGGGTCTTGCTGGTCATCGCCTTCTGCCAGCACGGTGTAAATCGCCGTCATCGAGCCTTTGCTTTCGCTGTTGCCCGCACTCTCAACCAGCCGTGGGATCATGCTGAATGCCGACGGCGGATAGCCTTTGGTTGCCGGTGGTTCACCCAGCGAGAGGGCAATTTCACGTTGCGCCATCGCATAACGGGTTAATGAATCCACCAACAGCAGGACATCTTTGCCTTTGTCGCGGTAGTAGCTGGCGATGGTGTGGCACAGTTCGGTGGCCTTGATACGCATCAGCGGCGATTCATCCGCCGGAGCGGCAACAATCACCGATTTCGCCAATCCGGCAGACTGCAATGAGTTCTCGATAAACTCTTTCACTTCACGGCCACGTTCACCAATCAGCCCTACCACCACCACTTCGGCCTGGGTGTAGCGGGTGATCATCCCCAGCAGCACGCTTTTACCGACGCCACTGCCCGCCATCAGGCCGACACGTTGGCCTTTGCCGATGGTCAGCAGGCCGTTGATGGCACGCACGCCAACGTCCAGCGGCGCTTCAACCGGCTGGCGTTTCAGCGGGTGAACCTGCGGCAACTGCTGGGGCAGCAGCGTGTCGCCGCCCAGCTTGCCTTTGTCGTCCAGCGGTTCGCCGAGGCCGTTCACCACGCGCCCCAGCCACTGGTCGCCAATCATCACGCCTTCGCTTTTTCCGGCAGGAAAAACGCGCGCGCCAGCAATCAGCCCCGACGGCTGTTTGAAGGGCATCAGATAGGTCACTTCACGGTCGAAGCCAACCACCTGCGCTTCCATCATCTCTTGCTCAACGCTTTCGACATGGCAC
>JBOFJM010000012.1:0-3783 GCA_051656825.1 Kluyvera sp. | reverse complement strand
TGGGCACACATCGCGGTTAATAAAGCGCGCGACCATCAGTGGCACGGCAATTTTCGCTATCTCCGACGGCTGAAAACGAACAACGCCAAGATCCAGCCAGCGCTGCGCGCCTTTTGATATCGCCCCGAAGGCGTCAACCGCCACCAGCAAAATAATACAGATGATATACAGCCAGGGAGCCCAGCCTTCGTAGACGCGAGGCGGGATTTGCGCCATCACCACCATGATAACCAGGCCCATGGCGATTTGGCCGATTTTACGTTCCGTCATCCCCATATCCTGGCCGCTGGCGCTCCAGATAACCAGCGCGCTGTAGGTCAGCAACGCCAGTAGAATCAGCAGCATGGCTGGGTCGATGTGGATTTTATCCCAGAACGATTTTTTGTTCGGATTATCCGTCATGATTACTGGTCCTCCGACGCGGATGCCGCGGGGTTCTCTGCCGGGAGCGTGGTGTTGTTGTCGCCCAGCATGATGTGGTCAAGAATCTGGCGCATGATAGTACCGACCGCAGGGCCAGCACCGCCGTTCTCTAAAATGATCGCGACGGCAACCTGTGGGTCGTTATACGGTGCGAAAGCGGTCATTAATTTGTGGTCACGCAGGCGCTCGGCAATGCGATGCGCGTTATACGTCTCGTTGGCTTTCAGACCAAAGACCTGCGCCGTACCGGATTTCGCGGCAATTTTATACGGTGCGCCAGCAAAGTATTTATGTGCAGTCCCGTTTGCACGGTTGGCAACGCCATACATCCCGTCTTTGGCTATTTCCCAATAGCCGGAATGAATATCGCCAATTGGTGGTTCTTGCGGCTGTACCCACGGCACTTTTTTGCCGTCTTCCACGGTGCTGGCTAACAGATGCGGAATCTTAATAACCCCGTCGTTAATCAGAATCATCAGCGCTTTGTTCATCTGGATGGGGGTCGCCGTCCAGTACCCTTGGCCGATCCCGACCGGAATGGTGTCACCCTGATACCACGGTTTTTTAAAGCGTTTTTGCTTCCATTCGCGGGTTGGCATATTGCCGGAGCGTTCTTCCGCAAGGTCGATACCGGTGTAATCACCGTAGCCAAACTTGCTCATCCATTCGGAAAGACGGTCGATACCCATGTCGTAAGCGACCTGGTAGAAGAAGGTATCTGCGGATTCTTCCAGCGCTTTGGTGACATTAAGGTGGCCGTGGCCCCATTTTTTCCAGTCACGATAGCGTTTTTCAGAACCCGGCAACTGCCACCAACCTGGGTCAAACAGGCTGGAGTTGCGGGTGATGACGCCCGCGCTCAGTGCAGAGACAGAAACATACGGTTTCACCGTTGACGCCGGTGGGTAAAGCCCCTGGGTCGCGCGGTTAACCAGCGGCGTGTTCGGGTCGTTCAACAGGCCGCTGTAATCTTTACTGGAGATGCCATCAACAAACAGGTTCGGGTCATAGCTTGGCGTTGAAACCAGCGCCAAAATACTGCCAGTGCGCGGGTCGGTAACCACCACGGCGGCACGGCTGCCCGCGAGCAGCGTTTCAATGTACTGTTGCAGCTTCAGGTCGAGCGTCAGATAAATATCATGCCCAGCCTGTGGCGGCACTTCTTTCAGTTGACGGATGACGCGGCCACGGTTGTTGACTTCAACTTCTTCGTAGCCGGTCTGCCCGTGCAGCATATCTTCGTAGTAACGCTCGATACCCAGCTTGCCGATATCATGCGTTGCCGCGTAGTTAGCCAGCTTGCCGTCTTTGTCCAGCCTCTCGACATCTTTATCGTTAATTTTTGAGACGTAGCCGATAACGTGGGTCAGCGCGGAGCCATACGGGTAGAAGCGGCGCTTATAGCCTTTAACTTCAACGCCAGGGAAGCGGTACTGGTTGACGGCAAAGCGCGCCACCTGCACTTCCGTGAGGTTGGTTTTAAGCGGAATAGAGGTAAAGCGGTGTGAACGCGCGCGCTCTTTTTTAAAGGCGGCGACGTCGTCGTCGGTTAAGTCAACAACGCCGCGCAGACCGTCAATAGTCTGCTGCACGCTGTCAACTTTTTCCGGCATGATTTCCAGCTGGTAGATGGTGCGGTTAAGCGCCAGCGGTGTACCGTTGCGATCGTAAATAATGCCGCGACTTGGCACGATAGGCACCAGCTTAATGCGGTTTTCATTAGAACGTGTTTGATAGTCGGTAAAACGAACTATCTGCAAATTATAGAGATTGGCGATCAGCACACCGGTAAGCAGCAAAATCCCCAAAAAAGCGACCACTGCCCGGCGCACAAAGAGCGCGGACTCTGCCGTATAGTCGCGAAAAGAATTCTGTAGTTTCATTCGCTGCTTAATCTACCCTGGTCATCATTACTCGCGGTGGTAAGGGTGGTTGGTGGTAATGCTCCACGCCCGATACAGGCTTTCAGCCACCAGCACGCGCACAAGCGGGTGAGGGAGCGTCAATGTGGAGAGCGACCAACTTTGTTCTGCTGCGGCTTTGCATGTCGGAGAAAGACCTTCGGGGCCGCCGATCAGCAAGCTGACATCGCGCCCGTCTTGCTTCCAGCGTTCCAGCTCACGTGCAAGCTGAGGCGTATCCCAGGGTTTGCCAGGGATATCCAGCGTCACGATACGGTTTTTTCCTGCGGCGGCGAGCATCATCTCGCCTTCTTTATCCAGAATACGCTTGATGTCCGCATTTTTACCGCGCTTACCGGCGGGAATTTCCACCAGCTCAAACGGCATATCTTTCGGAAAACGGCGAAGGTATTCGGTAAATCCGGTTTGTACCCAATCCGGCATTTTGGTGCCGACGGCGACCAACTGCAACTTCACAACTTAACCCCAGAGTTTTTCCAGTTCATACAGGCGACGGCTATCTTCCTGCATGACGTGGACAATGACATCGCCTAAATCGACGACGATCCAGTCACCAATGTTTTCGCCTTCAACGCCCATCGGCAGTAAACCGGCAGCGCGAGATTCCTGAACGACGTGATCGGCGATAGACATAACGTGGCGGCTAGAAGTACCGGTGCAGATAATCATGCAATCAGTGATGCTGGATTTACCCTGAACATCAATAGTGACGATATCCTGACCTTTTAAATCATCAATTTTGTCGACAACAAAATCCTGGAGTGCTTTACCCTGCAAGTTTTCCCCCTGGGGCGTAAAGATAAACGATATGAAACAGCCTGACAGTATACCCGAACTGAAAGTATTGTCGGGACAAAAAACACCTAACAGGCGTTCTGGCGGGCTATCATCCCATTCCTTCATGTCGATTGCATCGCCATTTTTGTAAAACAATTTCTGTTTACAAAGGATAAAGGGGGATGATTCAGGCTGCGGAGAATAACAGTCTATTAACTGGTGTCAATGGCCTGGCCTTTCAGAGGCGTAGAAATCCGTTTTATCCCTGGTTTGGCTGCCAGATAGCTCGACTATTGAGCACTCGTAGGGTGACAAACTGCGGTGTGAAATCAATCACGCTCCATGCGCCGTGGTCGATGCGAAAATGCCACATGCTGGCGGTGGGCATTCCTAACAGCAGGGCGGTAAGCAGGCTGAGTACGCCCTGGTGGCTGACGATCAGCAAATTCTGATAGCGGTAGCGGGCAAGCTCGGCGGTAAAATTGGCGACGCGCTGTGAAAATGCGGGGAAACTTTCGCCGTTGGTCGGTGCGGCATGTTGCCAGTCGGCACACCAGGCGGCGTAATTGTCTTTGTCTTCGACCTCTAGCTCGCGGTGATGGCGCATTTCCCAATCGCCAAAAAACATCTCATTAAGTAACGGATGGGGAGTTAGCGGGAT
>JBOFJM010000011.1:0-24188 GCA_051656825.1 Kluyvera sp. | reverse complement strand
GGCGTCGGTCGCGCGCATTGCGGCGTACCAGGCGGTACTGCCTTCAATGGCATGGCGCGCCTCCAGAATATCGAAGCTGTAGTCTGGATCGTCGGCGAGCAGCGTTTTCAGCGGCTGAACAATATTCTGCTCCGACCATGCCTCATGCTGCCAGCGGACAAACGTGCCGCCGCCGCGACGGCTCAGCAGCAGCCCTTCGCTCACCAGTTTGGCCAGCGCTTCACGCAGTGAGTTACGCGACACACCAAGCTGTGCCGCGAGTTGGCGTTCAGCGGGCAATCTCATGCCCGCTTCCAGCTGTTGTTCTTCAATCAGCGCCCGCACACGAGAAGCCACCTCGTCCGACAGGCGTCTGGGCATCACAATCATGGAATCATCCAGGTTAAGACATACGCCTGAAGCGTGGTTATTACGCCCACCATGCAGGTGAAAATCAGGCTGTGTTTGACGGTAAAGCGGAACAGGTCAGACTCTTTCCCCACCAGGCCAACCGCCGCACAAGCGATGGCAATCGACTGTGGCGAAATCATCTTGCCGGTTACGCCACCGGTGGTATTCGCCGCCACTAACAGTAAATCCGACACCCCAATCTGCTGCGCGGCGGTTGCCTGTAATGCAGCGAACAGCGCGTTCGACGAGGTATCCGAACCGGTCAGGAATACCCCCAGCCAGCCGAGGAACGGCGAGAAGAAGGTAAACGCATGGCCGGTATGCGCCAGCGCCAGTGCCAGCGTGGAGGACAGGCCGGAGTAGTTAGAGATAAAGGCAAACGCCAGTACCATGCCGATGGAGTAAATCGGTAACGCCAGCTCTTTAAGCGTAGTACCAAAGGTGTTAATGGCATCTTTCGGCTTCATGCGCAGCCAAACGATAGACAGCAGGGCAGCAAAGAGAATCGCCGTACCGGTAGCGGAGAACCAGTCGAACTTATACACCGCCGCATAGGCCGTTGCCTGGCTGACAACCGGCGGCATCCGCGCAACCAGCTTGTCGAGATACGGAACCGGAATGTTAAACACCCATTCGTACAGCGCGCCGCCGGGGGCGAACAGCGCTTTGAACGGCGGGACACTCCACAGCGTAACGGTGGCGGTCAGGAACAGGAACGGCGACCAGGCGCGAACCACCTGACCGGCGGTATAGCCAGTGCGTGCCAGGTTCATATCGACCTGAGACGCGCCCATATCAGCGAAGCGGAAGATGCGTTTTGGCTGCCAGCGCTTGAGGAACAGCGTCAGACAAACCAGAGACACCAGCGACGAGATAATGTCTGGCAGTTCCGGGCCAATAAAGTTGGAGCTGAGATACTGCGCGATAGCAAACGAACCGCCCGCGACCATAACCGCAGGCCAGGTCTCTTTAATGCCGCGCCAGCCGTCCATAATCGCCATGATCCAGAACAGCACGATGATGGTCAGGAAAGGTAGCTGGCGGCCAACCATCTGGCCAATTTGGAAGCTGTCTAGCCCCGTCACCTGACCAGCAACCAGAATAGGAATCCCCATTGCGCCAAATGCAACTGGCGCGGTGTTCACAATTAGGCACAGACCGGCGGCGTACAGCGGGTTAAAGCCGAGGCCTACCAGCAGCGCTGCGGTAATCGCTACCGGCGCGCCGAACCCCGCTGCCCCTTCGAGGAATGCGCCGAAGGAGAAACCGACAATCAGCATTTGCAGACGTTGGTCAGGGGTGATGGAAAGAATCGACGAACGAATAATGTCGAATTGCCCGGTCTTTACCGAGATTTTGTAGACGAAAACGGCGGCGATAATAATCCAGGCGATAGGCCACAGGCCGTAGAAGAAGCCGTAAACCACCGATGCCAGCGCGCGATCAACCGGCATTTTGTAGAACAGTAGCGCGACGGCGAGGGCAATAAATACCGTCCAGCTTGCCGTGACATAGCCTTTCAGCTTGAGCTTAATCAGCGCGAAGAAGAAGAACAGGATCGGGAGCGATGCGATTAGGCTGGACAGCCAAATATTCCCCGCCGGATCGTAGTTTTGTTGCCAGAGGCTCATGCAGGTCTCCAGGGGGCCACACATACGATCGGCGGTGAGTCTATGCTCATCTCTGCGTCACAGTTTGTGTAAAATTGGCCCTGCCAATAGGATGATGTAGGATTAATGCCAATGGATGGTTAATCAAATGTTATGCAATGGCAATGGCTTTGTGGCGCTTGATAGTGGAATTGTGAACCAATAGCGACTTGGTTGTGAAATTGGTAGGGCCAATTAATGCGAATGCGGGGGGAAAAGATAAAAAGAACCTTCTCCCCATGAAGAGAGAAGGCTAGAGAAACGGGGTGTTAGAATTCGCTCTTGGCGAACCCGGTCATCACCTGCAAGCCCATTTCACGCCCCAGGGCGGTCATTGGGTGAACGACGACTAAACCACGAACGCTCTTTTTCAGCGCCCCCATGTTAGCCTGTTCTTTCTTGGTAATAGCGCGGCTGAATGGCATTTTCGCCAGCTTTTGCGCTTCTTTGCTCAGCTTCTGGGTATGGACTTCACGCAGACGAGCGATTTCGGTTTCAAGCTTGGTTTTTTCGCTTTCCAGCTCGGCGTATTTTTCTGCGCTTTCAACCAGCGACAGCGCTGCCTGCTGGTGGCGGATAGCATCAAGCAGGTCGCTAAGGCGTTTGATTTCGTTCTTTTCAATTTCTTTCATGTTGCTGATATCTGATAACAAAATAGACGTATAGCCACTAGTATGCGCGTTGTTGCCCATTTCTGGTAGTTAATTATACAAAATGGCGGCGTTTCTTTATCGTGGAGTCAGTAAACGGTAAGCGTAACGGTATGAATTCTATTATTAATTTTTGAAATTAGTTAGCCATGTCGCTTTTTTGAAATTTATGGCGAAAATTCGCACGTTTTCCCCAACGGGTTTACGCAAGATTCCCCATTCTTAGAGAAGGATTTTAAACAATGAGGATGTACGTGATGAACAAACTGGGTGAAAACGTACCGCTAATTGTCGATAAAGCGATAGATTTCATGGCCTCCAGCCAGGCATTTATGGAGTATTTGCGCAAACGACAGCATTCCGACCTGGTGCCAACCGATATTCCCGAGGACAAAGCCGACATGTACCTCGAACGTTTGGCTCACTACCGCCAACTGTATCGCCCCACCGATACGCCTCATCGTTAGCTGAACATAGCAGCGGGCTGGTTGCGCTGGCCCGCATACACCGCTCTCCCTGCTGGGCACTTTGTTGCGCAGGTTCCCCCAGAAGTAAAAATATCCCTCAGTATGATGGCGAAAATGGCCATTGCCGATTATTTTCAAAATATCAGCCAGAATTTCGTTCGGCTGCCTGCAATTTAAAATTCTTATTAGCGTGAATCTGAGGCAGATATGTTTCTAAACTATTTTGCATTGGGCGTGCTGATCTTCGTGTTTCTGGTTCTGTTTTACGGAATCATCATGATCCATGATATTCCCTATACGATTGCGAAAAAGCGTAATCACCCTCATGCGGATGCTATTCATACTGCCGGGTGGGTGAGTCTGTTTACGCTGCACGTCATCTGGCCGTTTTTATGGATCTGGGCCACCCTCTACCAGCCTGAACGCGGCTGGGGAATGCAGTCGCATATCAAACCCTCAGACTCCGCGCCCGTAGCGGATGATACGCTTGCTCAGCTCTCTCGCCGGGTCACGGAACTGGAGCAAAAGCTGGCGGAAATTCGCCCCTTAGCCGACACGACGCCGCCGGAGCAATAATCATGGATCTGCTGATTGTATTAACCTACGTCGCGCTCGCGTGGGCGGTGTTTAAAATATTCCGTATTCCGGTTAACCAATGGACATTAGCGACCGCTGCGCTGGGCGGTATATTTTTGGTTAGCGGGCTTATTTTATTAATGAACTATAACCACCCGTATACTTTTACCCCGCAGGTGACTGGTATCGTCAGCGAAGTCACAGATAAAAATAATCTGCTGATTAAGAAAGGCGAAGTGTTGTTTAAGATAGATCCCGTTCGCTATCAGGCACGTGTTGATCGCCTACAGGCGGATCTGGTTACGGCAACGCATAACGTCAAAACGCTGAAAGCCCAATTGTCGGAGGCGCAGGCCAATACCACCCGCGTTTCTGCCGAGCGCGACCGGCTGTATAAAGATTATCAACGCTATGTGAAAGGCAGCCAGGCGCGGGTGAACCCGTTCTCAGAAAGCGATATCGATAACGCCCGGCAAAACTATCTGGCGCAAGATGCGTTGGTGAAGGGTTCTATTGCCGAGCAGTCGCAGATTCAGAGCCAGTTGGATAGCATGGTCAACGGCGAGCAGTCACAGATTGTTAGCCTGCGCGCGCAACTGGCGGAGGCGAAATACAACCTCGACCAGACGGTTGTCCGCGCGCCGAGCGATGGCTATGTCACTCAGGTGCTGATTCGCCCGGGAACCTACGCCGCCGCGCTGCCGCTACGCCCTGTCATGGTGTTTATCCCGGAGCAAAAACGGCAAATTATCGCCCAGTTCCGCCAGAATTCGCTGCTGCGTCTGGAAGCGGGTGACGACGCAGAAGTGGTGTTTAACGCGTTACCTGGGCAGGTGTTCCACGGCAAGCTCGCGACTATTTTACCGGTTGTGCCCGGTGGTTCGTACTAGGCGCAAGGGGTGCTACAGTCGCTGACCGTCACTCCCGGTACTGACGGCGTGCTGGCGTTGATAGACCTGGACCCAAACGCGGATGTGGAGGCGCTACCGGACGGGATTTATGCCCAGGTTGCGGTTTACTCCGACCACTTCGCCCACGTGTCGGTGATGCGTAAAGTCCTGCTGCGCATGACTAGCTGGATGCATTATCTCTATCTGGATCACTAGGCTGATAAAAATCTGAGAGCGAATGTCGCTGCCTGAGCCATACTGAACTCTTTGTTGGCGCAACGGAGATGATGATGAAATTGGTCGGCAGCTACACCAGCCCATTTGTACGAAAAATATCGATCCTGTTATTAGAAAAGGGAATTGCCTTCGAGTTTGTGAACGAGCAACCCTACCAGCCAGATAACGGCGTGGCGCAATATAACCCACTGGGGAAAGTGCCCGCGCTAGTCACCGACAGCGGCGAATGCTGGTTTGACTCGCCGATTATTGCGCAATACATCGAACTGCTGGGCGTTGCGCCGGAAATGGTACCCCAGGATCCTATAGCCGCGCTGAAAATGCGCCAGATAGAAGCGCTGGCGGACGGCATTATGGATGCGGGGCTGGCCTCGGTACGTGAGCTGGCGCGCCCGGCAGCGCAGCAATCTGAAGCGGAAGTCCTGCGCCAGCGCGAGAAAATCAGCCGCAGCCTGGATATGCTGGAAGGCTATCTGGCTGATGGCTTGCTGAACATCGATACCCTCAATCTGGCGACAATCGCCATTGCCTGTGCGATTGACTATCTCAACTTCCGCCACATCGCGCCAGGCTGGTGTGTTGACCGTCCAATGCTCGTCAAACTGGCGGAAACGCTCTTTGTGCGCGAAAGTTTTGCCCGCACAGAACCGCCAAAGGCTTGACCAGACGCTATAACCCTAAGCCGCAGTCATTGTACAATCCCTTCCCATGACTCCCTCTCCCGTCGGGAGGGGTAACATTTAACCGTCAGGCCTATTCATGACTACCGATACCCGTTCGCTTTACAGCCAGCTTCCCGCTACCGACCGTTTACTTCGCTCTCCCGATTTTGCCCGTTTGCTGGCCGACCACGGTCACTCGCAGGTCGTGGAGCAACTCCGCCAGATGCAGGATGATGCGCGACAGAGCATCCGCGAGCAGCACGCGCTACCTGCGTGGTGCGATAACTGGCCGCAGGAAACGGCGCGGCGGTTGAGCCATGATGCGCAAAGCGCGCTGCGCCCGGTGATAAATCTGACGGGGACGGTGTTGCACACCAATCTGGGGCGCGCGCAGCAGGCACAGGCGGCGATTGATGCCGTCAGCCAGGCAATGCGCGACCCGGTGACGCTGGAATATGACTTAGATGGCGCGGGGCGCGGTCACCGCGACCGCCCGCTGGCTGACCTGCTGTGCCGGTTAACCGGCGCGGAAGATGCCTGTATCGTCAATAACAACGCCGCCGCTGTGCTGCTGATGTTGGCAGCGACGGCGAGCGGTAAAGAAGTGGTGGTTTCTCGCGGCGAGCTGGTGGAAATCGGCGGCGCGTTCCGCATTCCTGATGTGATGCGCCAGGCCGGCTGTGAGCTGCATGAAGTGGGCACGACAAACCGTACCCACGCGAAAGATTACCGCCAGGCGGTAAATGACAACACCGCGCTGCTGATGAAAGTGCACACCAGCAACTACAGCATTGAAGG
Organism: Kluyvera sp.; assembly: GCA_051656825.1. GTDB lineage: Bacteria > Pseudomonadota > Gammaproteobacteria > Enterobacterales > Enterobacteriaceae > Kluyvera. The sequence goes on along the minus strand of JBOFJM010000011.1, from coordinate 17,869 downwards.
TTTTACCAAATCGGTGGATGAAGCCGAGCTGGCGGAAATGGGCCGCGAGCTGGGCGTACCGGTCGTGGCGGATTTGGGCAGCGGCTCGCTGGTGGATCTCAGCCGTTACGGTCTGCCGAAAGAACCGATGCCGCAAGAGATGATCGCCGCTGGCGTGAGCCTGGTCAGCTTCTCTGGCGACAAACTGCTGGGTGGCCCGCAGGCCGGGATTATCGTTGGTAAAAAGGCGCTGATTGCACAGCTACAGCAGCACCCGCTAAAACGCGCGTTACGCGCAGACAAAATGACCCTGGCGGCGTTGGAAGCGACGCTGCGTCTGTATTTACACCCTGAACGGCTGGCGGCAGATTTACCGACCTTGCGTTTGCTAAGCCGCAGTGCGGAAGAAATTAACCAGCAGGCACAGCGTCTGCGCGAGCCATTGGCTCAGCGCTACGGTGAAGAGTTTGCCGTACACGTCATGCCCTGCGCTTCACAAATTGGTAGCGGTTCACTGCCGTCGGAAAGCCTGCCCAGCGCAGCGATTGCGCTCACGCCGTTGGATGGCCGTGGTAGCCGGTTAGAAACGCTGGCTAACCGCTGGCGCAGCCTGCCGGTTCCGGTTATTGGCCGTATTTATGATGGCCGTTTATGGCTGGATCTACGCTGCCTTGAAGATGAAACTCGTTTCCTGGAGATGTTGCTGAAATGATTATTGCCACCGCCGGGCATGTTGACCACGGCAAAACCACCCTGTTACAGGCGATTACCGGCATCAACGCCGACCGCCTGCCGGAAGAGAAATCTCGCGGCATGACCATCGATTTGGGATATGCCTATTGGCCGCAGCCGGACGGGCGTGTGCTGGGCTTTATTGATGTTCCCGGGCACGAAAAATTCCTCTCCAACATGCTGGCGGGCGTCGGCGGTATCGACCATGCCCTGCTGGTGGTGGCATGTGATGACGGTGTGATGGCACAAACGCGTGAACACCTGGCGATTCTTCAATTGACGGGCAACCCGACGCTAACTGTAGCGCTAACCAAGACCGACCGCGTAGATAGCGCACGTATCGCCGACGTTCGTCGCGAAGTGAGCGATGTATTAGGTGAATATGGTTTTGAACAGGCCACTTTATTTGAAACGGCGGCGACCGCAAACATCGGCATTGAGCCACTGCGCGACCATTTGCGCGGGCTTTCTGCGCGCGAGCACTCAGAGCATCAGCGTTTTCGCCTGGCGATTGACCGCGCCTTCACCGTGAAAGGCGCGGGGCTGGTGGTAACCGGCACGGCGCTGTCGGGTGATGTCCGTGTGGGCGATACGCTGTGGCTGACCGGCATGAACGCCCCGATGCGTGTGCGTGGTTTACATGCGCAGAATCAACCGGTGGAACAGGCGCATGGCGGCCAGCGTATTGCGCTGAATATCGTCGGTGCGGCGCAAAAAGATGACATTAGCCGTGGTGATTGGCTGCTGGCAGAAGCGCCGCCCGCCCCGTCTGAACGCGTGATTGTCGAGCTGCAAAGCCATGTGCCGTTAAGCCAATGGCAGCCGCTGCATATTCACCACGCGGCGAGCCATATTACCGGGCGCGTCTCGCTGCTGGAAAATAACCTCGCGGAGCTGGTGCTGGACACCCCGTTGTGGCTGGCGGATAACGACCGTCTGGTGCTGCGCGATATCTCGGCGAAAGTCACGCTGGCGGGCGCGCGAGTGGTGACGCTCAACCCTCCACGCCGTGGCAAACGTAAAGCGGAATATCTGGCGTGGATTGCCGCGCTGGCACAGACCAAAAGCGATGCACAGGCGCTGGCGGTGCATTTGACGCGCGATGCGGTGAATCTGCGTGAATTTGGCTGGGCGCGGCAGCTTAGCTCGCAGGGTTTGCAGCATCTTATTGATCAGCCACAGTTTATCCTCGCCGGAGAGTGCCTGCTGGATGCGCCGCTGGCGGCACGTTGGCAGCGCAAACTGCTGGATGCGCTGGCGCAATATCACGAGCAGCACCGAGACGAACCAGGCCCAGGTCGCGAGCGTTTACGTCGAATTGCGCTGCCGATGGAAGATGAAGCGCTGGTGCTGACGTTAATCGAGCGGATGCGTGAAAGCGGCGCGATTGCCAGCCATCACGGGTGGCTGCATCTGCCGGATCATAAAGCCGGATTTACCGACGAACAGCAGGCTATCTGGCAAAAAGCCGCGCCGCTGTTTGGCGATGAGCCGTGGTGGGTACGTGACCTGGCGAACGAAACCGGAACCGATGAAAACACCATGCGCAGTGTGCTGCGTTTGGCGGCGCAGCAGGGGATGATCACCGCGATTGTTAAAGATCGTTACTACCGCAACGATCGTATCGTGGCGTTTGCCAGCATGATCCGCGAGCTGGATCTGGAAAAAGGCTCCACGTGCGCTGCCGATTTCCGCGATAAATTAAACGTTGGCCGCAAGCTGGCGATTCAGATCCTGGAATATTTTAACCGTATTGGTTTTACCCGCCGCCGTGGCAATGACCATTTGTTGCGCGACGCATTGTTATTTCCAGAAAACAAAAACCAACAATTAGATTAGAAAAGTTATCATTTTAAACATAAAGACATGTTTTTTACCGAAAGACGCGATATAAGCAATAAAATGTCGCGTTTTTACCTGTTCATGTAGAAAAAAATGCCATGCAGATCGTGTTTTCTCACGTAATATTCCTATAGCCTCAATAAACCACATACTTAGTAAAGGAACTATTATGGCTGCATCGACTTTTTTCATTCCGTCTGTAAATGTTATCGGTAATGGCGCGTTAAATGACGCAATGAACACCATGAAGGATCATGGTTTCCGCCATGCGCTTATTGTGACTGATGCTGTGCTGAACAAACTGGGCGTTGCCAGCGATGTGCAAAAGCGTCTTCAGGAGCATGGCATTCAGAGTGTGGTGTTTGATCGAGTGAACCCAAACCCGACCACGGTTAACGTTGAAGAAGGTTTGGAAGTGTTGCGCGCTAATGATTGCGACTGCGTTATCTCTCTGGGCGGTGGCTCTCCGCACGACTGTGCGAAAGGGATTGCGCTGGTGGCATCTAACGGCGGCGACATTCGTGACTATGAAGGCGTAGACCGCTCGGCTAAACCGCAGTTGCCGATGATTGCCATCAACACGACGGCAGGTACGGCATCTGAAATGACCCGTTTCTGCATCATTACCGACGTCACCCGCCACATCAAAATGGCTATCGTTGATAAACACGTTACGCCAATTCTGTCCGTCAATGACTCCTCCCTGATGGAAGGTATGCCGAAAGGGCTGACTGCGGCAACCGGTATGGATGCGCTGACTCACGCCATTGAAGCGTATGTTTCTACCGCTGCAACGCCAATCACCGACGCTTGCGCGCTGAAAGCTATCACCATGATTATGGCAAATCTGCCGACTGCGGTAGAAAACGGCAGCAACAGTGAAGCGCGTGAAGCGATGGCCTACGCACAGTTCCTGGCGGGGATGGCGTTTAACAACGCGTCTCTGGGCTACGTTCACGCGATGGCGCACCAGTTGGGCGGTTTCTATGACCTGCCACATGGCGTATGTAACGCTGTGCTGCTGCCACACGTTCAGGTATTCAACAGCAAAGTGGCTGCCGCGCGTCTGCGTGATTGCGCACAGGCGATGGGTATCGACGTGAGCGCAATGAGCAACGAACAGGGCGCTGAAGCCTGTGTGGATGCGATTCGTAAGCTGGCACGTCAGGTGAACATTCCTGCGGGTCTGCGTGAGCTGAACGTGAAAGAAGAAGACTTCCCGGTACTGGCGACCAACGCGCTGAAAGATGCGTGTGGTTTCACTAACCCAATCCAGGCTACGCACGACGAAATCATGGCTATCTTCCGCGCCGCGATGTAATTCGTGACATCTGTCGTAAAGCGGTAAACGGTTGGCGAATTATTCGCCAACCGTGTCTAACCTTGTAAGACCGTAACTGCAAGGAGACGACAATGACCAATAATCCTCCCTCTTCTGGCATTCAGCCAGGTGTCTATGGTTATCCCCTCAAGCTAAAAGCGTGTTATGACAACTTCATTGGTGGCAATTGGGTTGCGCCTACGGAAGGTGAATACTACAAGAACCTCACGCCGGTCACCGGACAACTGCTGTGTGAAGTGGCATCGTCAAGTAAGCGTGATATTGACCTGGCGCTAGATGCCGCGCATCACGCCAAAGACAAGTGGGCGCATACCTCGGTGCAGGAAAGAGCCGCTGTTCTGCTCAAAATTGCCGACCGCATGGAGCAGAATCTGGAGCTGCTGGCGACGGCAGAAACGTGGGATAACGGCAAACCAATTCGTGAAACCAGCGCGGCGGATGTGCCGCTGGCGATTGACCACTTCCGCTATTTTGCGTCCTGTATTCGCGCTCAGGAAGGCGGTATTAGTGAGGTTGATAGCGACACGGTGGCTTATCACTTCCATGAGCCGCTGGGCGTGGTTGCGCAAATTATTCCGTGGAACTTCCCGTTGCTGATGGCGAGCTGGAAGATGGCTCCCGCGCTGGCGGCGGGCAACTGTATCGTGCTTAAACCGGCGCGTTTAACGCCGCTGTCGGTGCTGCTGCTGATGGAAATCATCGGTGATTTGCTACCGCCTGGGGTGATTAACGTGGTGAACGGTGCGGGAGGTGAAATTGGTGAATATCTCGCGACCTCTAAACGTATCGCCAAAGTAGCCTTTACCGGCTCGACGGAAGTCGGCCAGCAAATTATGCAGTACGCCACGCAGAATATTATCCCGGTGACGCTGGAGTTGGGCGGTAAATCACCGAACATCTTCTTTGCCGATGTGATGGATGAAGAAGATGCCTACTTCGATAAAGCGCTGGAAGGGTTTGCCCTGTTCGCCTTTAACCAGGGGGAAGTGTGTACCTGCCCAAGCCGCGCGTTGGTGCATGAATCTATCTACGATCGCTTTATGGAACGTGCCATTCGGCGGGTGGAGCGTATTCGCAGCGGCAACCCGCTGGACGCGGTGACGCAGATGGGCGCGCAAGTCTCGCAAGGGCAGATGGAAACTATCCTCAACTATATCGATATCGGTAAAAAAGAGGGCGCGGATATCTTAACCGGCGGGCGGCGCAAGCAGTTGGACGGTGAGCTGAAAGAGGGCTATTACCTTGAGCCGACTATCCTGTTTGGTAAAAATAATATGCGGGTATTCCAGGAGGAAATCTTTGGCCCGGTACTGGCGGTGACCACGTTTAAAACGGTGGAAGAAGCGCTGGCGCTGGCTAACGATACGCAGTATGGCCTGGGGGCGGGCGTGTGGAGCCGCAACGGCTATCTGGCGTATAAAACGGGACGCGGTATTCAGGCCGGGCGCGTGTGGACTAACTGCTATCATGCTTATCCGGCTCACGCCGCATTTGGCGGATATAAACAGTCGGGTATTGGCCGTGAAACTCACAAAATGATGCTGGAGCATTATCAGCAGACCAAATGCCTGCTGGTGAGCTACTCCGATAAACCGCTAGGGCTGTTCTAAGCTCATGAAAATGCCCGGTAGCGCAACGCTGACCGGGCATGATGCTGTCATCGTTTAATCAAACGTTTTGACCTGAAGCGGGCGGAAACGACTGTAAATCCACAGCCCCAGACAGGCGATAGAACCGATAAAAACAGTAAAGAGAACGGTGACCATCAGGCCGCTAAATAACGCCATAGGTAGCGCGAGAATGCCGTGTATGGTTTCGTTATTCCACTTCACCATGTCGTAACCGAACATGCCCATTACGCCGCAAATAAAACTAAAGATAAGCATAGGGATAGCCAGGCCGATTAACAGCAGGCGATAAATTACCGACGCTTTGATGCGCTTAAGGGTGGCAACAGAAGGGACATCTTGGCTCATTCTGACTTCCTTGGATCGATAACGGATTATGAGGATTGCATGATGCGATAATCACGCAATCCCGACAAGCGAATGTCACCAGGTTAGCCAGGCAGATCACTGCCCGTAATAGGCATTAGCCCCATGCTTACGCAAATAATGTTTATCCAGCAGCGCGTTTTGCATGTCCGGCAACTGCGGGGCAAGCTGGCGGGAGAACAGCCCCATATAAGCGCACTCTTCAAGAACGACGGCATTATGCACGGCATCGGCGGCGTCTTTTCCCTAGGCAAACGGGCCGTGGGAGTGCACTAATACTGCCGGAACCTGCATCGGAGCCAGGTGGCGCTCCTCAAAGGTTTGAATAATCACTTCGCCGGTCTGGTATTCGTACTCGCCGTTGATCTCCTCGGTGGTCATTAAACGAGTGCAGGGAATCGAGCCATAAAAATAATCCGCGTGCGTCGTGCCCCAGGCCGGTAAATCTAATCCGGCCTGTGACCAGATGGTGGCGTGGCGAGAATGGGTATGCACAATGCCGCCAATGTCAGGATAACGACGATAGAGCGCCAGATGGGTCGGCGTATCGGAAGAGGGCTTTTTACTGCCTTCAACCACCGTGCCAGAGGCAATGTCTACTACCACCATGTCGTCGGCGGTCATCACCTCATATTCCACACCGGAAGGTTTAATCACCATCAGCTTACGGCTTTCATCTACCGCGCTGACGTTGCCCCAGGTGAAGGTGACTAAACCATGCGCCGGAAGCGCCAGGTTTGCCGCCAGCACTTGCGCTTTTAACGGTTCTAACATGTGAATCCTCCTTCCTGCATCCGTGCTTCTATCCAGCGTCGCGCCTGAATAATTTCCAGTACCGGCTCGCTGGCTTTTTCGGTCCACATTTCAATCAAAAATGCGCCGCGATAGTTCAGTTTATGTAGCGTTTTGAAGATGCCGACAAAGTCCACGCACCCTTCGCCAAAGGGCACATCACGAAACTGACCGGCATCTGTTTCGGTCACTGGATGGGTGTCTTTCAGGTGGATGGCGGCGATACGGTCGATGCCGAGCGCTAACTCAGCCGGTACGTCGTTGCCCCAGGCGCTGAGATTGCCAACATCCGGGTAAACGCTGAACCACGGTGAGGCCAGCCTGTCGTCCCACTTTTTCCATTTGCTGATGGAGTTCATAAACGCGGTGTCCATGATCTCTACCGCCAGCATCACCTGTGCTGCCGCAGCCTGCTCCACCGCCCATGCCAGACCCTCGGCAAAGCGTTGCTGTGTGCCTTCATCGTGTTCTTCGTAGTACACGTCATAACCGGCCAGTTGAATGGTGCGAATGCCCAAGTCACGCGCCAGCTTAATGGCTTTGGTCATGATTTCACGGGCGCGTTGCCGCACGGCTTCATCCCGGCTGCCGAACGGAAAGCGGCGGTGTGCGGATAAACACATGGAGGGAATGGCGACGCCCGTCTCCAGCATCGCTTCGACCAGCGACGCGCGCTGCTCGGTGCTCCAGTCGAGACGGGATAAACGCTCATTGGTTTCATCGACCGACATTTCGACAAAATCGAAGCCACAGCTTTTTGCCAGCACTAGCCTCTCAGGCCAACTGAGATCTTTCGCCAGCGCTTTTTCATAAATACCTAACGGATGGCTACGCATTATTTTGCTCCCCAGATAGCCTGGATTTGGGCATGGAACTCTGCCGCCACCTGCACCGGATTTGCCGCGCCCGCCAGCGCCCGCCCGGCAATAAACGCTTTGGCGTTAACCTCTTTGAACAGCGGCAGGTCGGCAGGGGTGACGCCGCCGGTAATCGACAGTTCCAGCCCGATATCGGAGAGCGCTTTCATCCGCGAGAGATCGGCGTTGCTCCACTGCTGCCCGCTGGCCTGGGCATCGCGCCCCCGGTGGTAAATCGCCTGTCGTATTCCTGCGGCGTACCAGGCGCGCGCGTCGTCGAGAGTCCAGTTGCCGAACAACTCAATCTGGATTTCCGCGTTGTAGGTCTGCGCCACTTCGTGGCCTTTGATGACCGTCGCCAGCGGGGCGGCGCAAATAATCGTCATCCAGTTTGCCCCTGCGCCAAAGGCTTGTTGTGCCAGCGTTTCTCCGGCATCGGCCACTTTCCAGTCAGCGACGATGATTTTATCCGGGCACTGCCGACGCAATGCGCGAACGGCATTCAGGCCTTCGGTCAGGCACAGGATGGTTCCGGCTTCGACAATATCGATGTGGTCGTGCAGCAGCGCGACGTCATGCTGGGCGGCCTGAAGATTGGTATGGTCGAGCGCGAGCTGTAGCAAAGGTTGGCTCATGCGTTGTGCTCCTTGATGCGTGCATGGAAACCCTGTAGGGCTTCTATTAAAAACTGATAGCGTTGGTATTTGCGTTGATAGGCGGCGTGCGCGTTCCCGTCTGGCGTGATGGTGCGAACCTCCAGCTTGAGGCTGCGCTGTGCGCTAGCGAAATCGGCATAAATGCCCGTGCCGACCCGTGCGGCGAGAGCGGCGCCAAAACAGCCGGTTTCCTCGACTTGCGGCAGTTCTACGGTTAGCCCGCTGACATCGCTCAGCATTTGCATCCAGACCTCGGAATGCGCCGGGCCGCCGGTGACGCGCAGCGTGTGAACGTCGGTAAATCGTTCACGCATTCGGTTCAGGTGGGTCATGTGGCAAAACACCACGCCTTCATAAACGGCCTGTAGCAGGTGCGCGCGGGTGTGCATCGCCTGCATACCGTAAAAGCCGCAGGTCATGTCCAGACCGGCATTGCTGCCGTAAAGAAAAGGCAGGAAAAACAGGTCGCTACCGGCCTCAGGTAAACGGGCTACGGCCTGGTTAATCTCATCAAATGAGATTTCGCCCCACTGAGCGGTGAACCACTCCAGATTGCCGGAAGAGGTCGGGCTGGCTTCATGGACGATAAACTGCCCGTCGTTGACGTAGCGGCCATACACATACGGGTGCGCTTCGTTATCGCGAATGCCGTCGGCAATGCCGCTGGTGACGGCCCAGGTTCCCATCACCGCATTGAGCGTGTGCTCATCGTGTAAACCGGCGCAGAGTGCGGTGGAAACCACATCAAACAGGCCGCCGACAACGGGTGTACCCGCTGCCAGACCGGTTATGGCGGCTGCTTCAGGGGGGATTTCCCCGCATATTTCTGCTGAACCGACAATGGGCGGTAATGCGCCATTGATTTCACTGATGCCAAGCCATTCGGTTAACCGGGGGTCATACTGCCCGCTGGACATGTTGTAGAGGTTGGACTCCGAAATATTGCTCTCTTCGCAGCCCTTCACGCCGGTTAAACACCAGCGCAGATAGTCGTGAGTCATCATCACGCAGCCGATTTCGGCGTATCGCAGCGGCTCGTTTTCTTTGACCCAACGTAAAAGCGCGGCGGGATGCCCAGTCCATAAGGTCTGTCGGGTTAACGGATAGAGCTTTTCGGGAATATTATCCTGCTGCCAGCCGCGCACGATGTCGCTGGCCCTTCGGTCTGACGAGAGAATGGCTGCACCGAGAGGGTTATCATGTTTATCCAGTAAAAATAACCCCTTACCCTGCGCTGAAATACCGATGCCGAGGATGTGTGAGCCGCTAACGCCGGTATGCTCAAGAAGCGCGCGGATAACCGTGTGGCAGGATTGCCACAGTTCTGTCATATCGCGCTCAGCCCAGCCTGGTTTTGGGCTTAACGCGCGCAACGGCAGGCGCTGAACGCCTGCCTCCCGGCCAGCAGCGTCGTATAATCCGGCTTTTAGCCAGCTACCGCCACAATCTAACCCCAGCCAGTAATTGCTCATGGTTTATTGCACCTCATCCACGGCTTTCAGGAGTGCAGCACCTTGTGGAACCTCTTTCACAAACGTGTCGCGCACCTGGCTGCCTAACTGGTCGCTAAACGCTTTGCGGTCGATATCGGTTAAGACTTCCACACCGGCTTCTTTCATGCCGTCGATGATTTTTTGCTGGTCTTGCGCCACCAGTTGACGCTGATAGTCGCCAGCCTCTTTTGCCGAGGTCAGCAGCGCTTGCTGGAGTTGCGGGCTAAGGGCGTCGAATTTCTTTTTGTTGATAACGACCAGTAGCGGGGAATAGGCGTGATGAGTCAGCGAAAGGTATTTCTGCACTTCGTAGAATTTTGCCGACCACACGACGTTAATAGGGTGTTCCTGCGCATCGATGGTGCGCGTTTCAAGGCCGGTATAGACCTCAGCGAACGGCATGGGAATTGGGTTTGCGCCGAAGATCTTAAAGGCGGCAATATTCATCGGGCTGTTGTTGGTACGGATTTTAAGGCCTTGCAGATCCGCTGGGGTTTTAATTGGTGTGCGAGAGTTGGTGACATCGCGCCAGCCGTTTTCCCACCAGGCGAGCACTTTCAGGCCTTTCGGTTCAACGGCGGCGCGTAAGTCATCACCGACTTTGCCATCGAGGGTTTTATGCGCGTGGGCGGTATCGCGGAACAGGAAAGGGACATCCAGCAGATTAATGACCGGAGCAAGCCCAGTGAAGTTATTTGAGCCGGACATTTCCATATCAATTGTCCCGCCACGCACCCCGCTTATCATCGCTTGCGCATTGCCTAATGTGCTGTCAGGAAATAATTTTAGCGTCAGTTCGCCAGCGGTTTTGTCCTTCAATAATTCATTGAATTTTTTGGCGGCAATATGCTGGGAATCCGTTTGTGACGTTTCATAACCAAAGCGTAAAGATTGTGCCGCCAGCGATGATGCGCTGAAGGCAACTAAACTGGTCATTAATAATGCATGGGCGACAGAGCGTAATTTCATACGATTTTCCTTTTAATTAATCCATTTAAGTAGAACGGTGATTAGCTCAGGAACAAAAATAAATAAAACCAACAGCATGAACAGAACGGTGACGTAGGGAATGACGCCTCTCACGGCATCATCGAATTTAAGTTTCGCAACCCCGCAAATAACATTCAGAACGTTACCAATCGGCGGTGTAATAAGCCCGATGGAGCAGTTGATGATAAACATCACGCCGAAATAGATAGGATCAATGCCCGCTTCTTTAACTAGCGGCATCAGAACGGGGGTCAGAATTAAAACGGTAGGGGTTAAATCCATGACCATGCCGACCACCATGATGGCGAGCATAATGACGATGAATAATAAACGTGGTGAATCGACTAACGGTTGTAGCAGATCTGAAACCATCATCGGCAGCTCAGCAATGGTGATAAGCCAGGCGGAAACCGAGGCGGAGGCGACCAAAAACATCACCACCGATGTGGTTTTAGCAGCATTCACCAGAACGTGATACAAGGCGGCGAAAGTGATTTCGCGATAGATAACCACCGCAACAAACAGAGCATAAAACGCGGCTACTGCACCGGCCTCTGTCGGTGTGAACAGGCCAGAGCGGAAACCACCAATAATGATCACCGGAAGAAATAACGCCCAGATCCCAGAAACCAGTGATTGCCAGACTTCACGAGCCGTTGCTTTAGGCTGGCGCGGCAGATTCAGGCGGCTGGCTTGCCACCACCAGGTGGCCATCAATGCGGTACCCATCATGATGCCGGGCGCAATCCCGGCCATAAAGAGCTTGCTGATAGACAACCCGCTGGAGACGCCGAAAATAATAAAGGGAATGGAAGGGGGGATAATGGGCGCGATAATCCCACCCGCTCCGATAAGCCCGGCTGCGCGGTTTACCGGATAGTTGGCGCTACGCATCATCGGAACCAGCAGAGCGGCGACGGCGGCAGTATCCGCCACGGCGGAGCCAGAAAGGCTTGCCATAATCATTGCCGCTAAGACGCCGACATAGCCAAGACCGCCGGATTTATGCCCCACCAGTTTCATCGGCAGATCGACAATCCGTTTGGACAAGCCCCCGGCATTCATGATTTCGCCCGCCAGCACAAAGAATGGGATCGCCAGCAGAGAAAAACTGTCCGCCCCATTGACCAGGGTTTGCGCCATGATTTGTACGTCGAACATATCCAGCCAGGTCATCAGCGCCGCGCCGCAGAGCAGCAATGCCCAGGCGATGGGTAAGCCAATGGCTATTCCCCCGAGCAGGCAGCAAAGAAATATTAAAACGGCCATTGTTACTCTCCTTGCTGTGGCAATGGTTGGATATCGGTATGGGTTATCAGCCGATATAAACGGCGCAGTTCGAGTGCGGCGATAACCAGGCTGGTGGGTAAGCAGGCGGCATACATCAACCCGACGGGTAAGCCGAGGATGGGCGATAAGTCGCTCCAGTCCTGAAGCGTTTTCTGAACAGAACCCCATGCCAACGCCAGGCATAGAAGCAAAATTAAGGTGTGAGTTAGCAGCGCCAGACGGCGTTGATTGGCAGCAGAGAGTTTTTCAACCAGGAAAGTGACCTGCACATGGGCGTTATCCATAAAGGCTACAATCGCGCCAATAAAGGTCAGCCAAACAAACAGGAAACGAGATAATTCATCTACTGATAATATGCTTGTGTGAAATCCATAACGAAGAATTATATTAATAAATACAATGCAGGATAATACGGTGATAATAATCGCCAGCATTCCCTCCATAGTGAGTCCTTTAGGCTTTATATTTTTATTACTTCAAGTGTTGGATAAGCGTAGTGCCATCCGGCAATGTCACTGAATACGGTTGTGCACAATGCCTGATGGCGGCTTACACTTTATCAGGTCTACAAAATATCAATCTGCATTTTGAAGTTTATTGGTTATATACCCGTTATTCTTTCAGCGGCTTCTGCGTCCACTCATCTTTCCGCTATTCTGCTGCCGTGGTTAATGTACTAATGCCATTACGTAATATTTCAATACGATGTTGAACATCAGCATTAGCATTTATTTCCAGTAATTTAATACCGGCGAAATGTAATGTTGTGTTCTCAAGCGCATTAAATAATGATTTAACATGATGCGTCATCATCAGACTTTCCGGGCAGAAAGGGGCAAACGGCGCGTGGAGATCCTGCCATTCGCCATAATCACCGGTTTCCGTCGTGCCGGAGAACATCAGCCCGCGCAGTTTCCCCGCCTGTTTTGCCATTAATACATGTTGTAATGGTAGCGCGGTATTGCGCCCCTCAATGGCAGAGCGTGCCCAGTTGATGCAGACGCCAATCTCATAACCGGCCACGGTTTCCAGCACGTTTTCTAAGGGGAGAAATCCCTTACGTGGCGCGGGGCGGGTCATGGCATCGCAATGTTCCAGCACCAGTTCGCATGACCAGTCCCAGGCGGCAATCTCTTTTATTGAACGGGCAAATGCTTCTGTTGCTTGCTCGACACTGGCATTCCCCGCTTGGGGGGCGGCCTGGAGTTCCAGAGCGATAATTTTGCCGCTGTGGACGCTGTTTATCGTGTTGATTTTGTTCAATAGATGGCGATAGTAAGCCACGCATTCCTGGCGCTGCATTTCATCTGCGGAGGCCAGGCCAAAGCCGCTGTTACCGCCACGGCGGCGCATGGTTTCCATAATGGCGGTGACGACAATCTGCCATTCGCCCGGTGTATGGCGCAGTAGCCACTCATCGCCATATGGGTGAAGGTCTGTCAGGCAAGGTTGTTCCAGCCCACGAATATGCGGCGTATCCGCAAGTTGTCGCCAGAATTCCGTTTCCAGCGTTTCACTGTGTTGGTGAAACGAGGGCGCACAGGGGTACGCACCGATAATAAAATCGGTATTATTCGTTTTCATTTTTCGCTCCTGAAAAATAGGCTGGATTAAGCCAATGCCGTAATGGCGACCTTGACCACAATTTTCCTTATTGCTGTCGCTGTGTTTTTATTACAGCCTGGTCGATGGACATCTTGTGGAAAAAATAGGGCATAGCTACCCGGTATCATTTCGAAAAATGATTCGTTCTCACAGGCGTGATAAAAAATAATGTCGCGTTGTTCTAAAAGGGATTCGCTAATTTCATTTTTACCGGTGTCGATAGCCACGCCGATTTTTTCTTCGCCCCATGCCAGAAATTGAATATCCAGATAGCGACGATGTACTTCAGGTCTATTTTCGCGGTATTCCCTGGTGGTTAAATCGATGATTTGGGCGAAAATCTCTTTTCCCTCGATTTCAACGACACCAGGCGCAAGCTGGCGAAAATCCGTGGTGCGTAAGAAATCGAGCGCTTTTTCAATCGCCGCCGGTAGTTGGCAGGGATTAGGCTGTGAGATATGACCAAAAATCATGATCCGTTTCCTTACAGGGATTGAATTTTCGCCCAGACGCTATCGTCTACGGTGATGCCGTTGCGACGATTTTCTGCCAGCAACTGGGTGAACTCATGGCCAGGCAGTCGAATCGTGACATTTTCATCGGCGCGCTCGGCGGTGGTAATGAAATCCATAATCCGTTGCAACTTGGCGTCGCGAGTCTCTCCATCAATCAGTTTATCAACCTCAATGGCGATGAAGATTTGTGAAATACCGTACTCGTCGCTGTTGTCTTCGGTGACTTCCGCCACGGAAGCGCCGTCGGAAAGCTGGGTGGCAATCATATCCAGTACGATGGACAGCCCCGATCCTTTCCAGTAGCCCATCGGGAGGATGCGGCGATTTTTCTCGATAACGCCAGGTTCTTTGGTCAGGTTGCCTTCGTCGTCAAAACCGCCATCAACCGGCAGCTCGCGACCGGCAAGGCGGTTCACTTCCAACATGCCGTAAGAGAACATCGACATCGACATGTCGATCATTGTGATGGGCGTTGAAGGGATCGCCACAATCAGCGGGTTGGTGCCGATGCGGCACTCTTTGGCGCCCCACGGCGGCATCACGGCGATGGAGTTGGTCCAGCAAATTCCGATGTAACCTTTTTCAGCAGCCTGCCAGCCATAGCTGCCGCCGCGCATCCAGTGGTTAGCGTTACGCACTGCAACCAGGCCAATCCCGTGACTGGCGGCCAGCTCGATGGCTCTGTCCATCATCTTTTTCGCGGTGAGATTACCGATAGAACGTTGGGCGTCCCATTGTTCAATTGCGCCCAGCGTGGTGATACGTTTTGGTTGCGCGTCTGGAATGATATCGCCGTTTTCCAGTTGCTGGATGAAGCGTGGAAAACGGTTTACGCCGTGCGAATAAACGCCGGATTCGGTGGTACGGGCAAACATCTCAGCACAGGCATCGGCAGTTTCCACTGCCATTCCACGAGCCAGAAGCACTCGATTGAACGCCTCCTTTAACTGCTCAAAAGTCACTTTCATTCCTGTTTCTCTCCCAAATGCGCCACTCTGGATTGAGTGCTTTTTTATCGCTATATTTCACATTGCGAAATCTGATTTCAAATATAGCGATCGTTTTTTAACAAAGCAATCTGTTCCATAATTTTCAAAACACACTAAAATCAATGAATTACAAATTATCTGTCGAGATCGTGAACTGAGGCACACTTTGCGCTACCATCAGGACGCGATAACCGGGAGCAGAAGAATGAGCGGCAAAGAGAGTGAAATGGCACAAGAAAAAGAGCGACCAGCAGGAAGCCAAAGCCTGTTTCGTGGTTTGATGTTGATTGAAATTCTCAGTAACTATCCGAACGGTTGCCCGCTGGCGCATTTGTCAGAACTGGCGGGGCTGAATAAAAGTACTGTGCATCGTTTGCTGCAAGGGTTGCAGTCCTGCGGTTATGTCACGCCCGCCCCAGCGGCAGGGAGTTACCGGCTGACCACTAAATTTATTGCCGTTGGGCAAAAGGCGCTTTCTTCACTGAATATTCTTCATGTGGCTGCGCCGCATCTGGAAGCGCTGAATATCGCGACGGGCGAGACGATTAACTTCTCCAGCCGCGAGGATGACCACGCGATCCTGATTTATAAACTGGAACCTACCACCGGTATGCTGCGCACCCGTGCCTATATTGGGCAACATATGCCGTTGTACTGCTCGGCAATGGGCAAAATTTATATGGCGTTTGGTCATGCGGATTATGTCGATGCTTACTGGGAAAGCCACCAGGCGCAAATTCAGCCGCTCACCCGCAATACCATTACCGACCTGCCCGCGATGTATAAGGAATTGGCGCAAATTCGTGAGACCAGCATGGCGATGGACAGAGAAGAAAATGAGCTGGGTGTCTCCTGTATTGCCGTGCCAGTGTTTGATATTCATGGCCGAGTACCTTATGCCATTTCAATTTCACTATCGACATCACGTCTGAAACAGGTGGGGGAAGAGAATTTGCTCAAACCGTTGCGTGAAACCGCGCAGGCGATTTCCAATGAGTTAGGCTTCTCAGTGCGTGGTTGATATCGGTAGGCCTGATAAGCGAAGCTCCATCAGGCAGAACGGTGCGGCATCGCCGGATGGCGGCGTAAACGCCTTATCCGGCCTACAAACTAATGTCGTTTGGGAAGAGATCCTCAATGGAGTTGTGCATGAACCCGTTTATTATCGCTGATTCGCTAAAATGCATTGGTTGTCGTACCTGTGAAGTGGCTTGTGTGGTTGCTCATCAGACGTGCGCTACCGTGTCGCGTGAGTCTTTTCTGCCCCGTATTCGGGTGGTGAAGGGTGATACGTTTTCGACGGCGGTAACATGCCATCAATGTGAGGATGCGCCGTGCCAAAATGTGTGCCCAACCGGCGCGATAACTCGCGAAAAAGAGTGTATTCGCGTGGAGCAAAGCCGGTGTATTGGCTGCAAAATCTGTATGCTGGCGTGTCCGTTTGGCGCGATGGAAGTTGCTACTCAGCAGGCTCGCCCGCAGGCGATTAAGTGCGATTTATGCCACCATCGTGAAGACGGGCCTGCGTGTGTAGCGGCCTGCCCAACGAAGGCTTTATCCTGTGTTGACGTTGGGCAGACAGCGCCAGCGATATTAATGTAGGTTATTGAAATTCCAGCTTAAGGTTAAGCTATAGCGCCAGTCACGGTTGCGGCTATCGGTGGGAACATCACCCACCGGACGCGCCGCTTCAACCGTCAGGCTGTAGTGTTTATTGTCACCAATCATCACCCCGGTTGCCACGGATGCCAGGCGCTGGTGCGGATATCCTTGTGTGTTAAACCACGTTTGCGCAGTGTCGGCCAGCACGTAAGGCTGCACCGTTGCAACCCACGTACTCTCTTTGCGTTGGTGCAAATAACGTAGCTCGACTTGCCCGCCATAACCGTAATCACCGCTGGCCTCACCGTCCTGATACCCGCGCCCAAAGCGTTGCGCACCGAAGCTGACGCGTTCAGGCTCCGGCAAGTCGTTATCTGACCAGTCGCCTTCCCATGACGTTGACAGGCGCACGTTATCCGTCATCATCCACGCAGCATCAACGTTGCTTTTCCACAGCGTAAACGACAGGTCATTACCCTGCGGTGGCGCGGCGTCCGCCAGACCTCCGGTGTTTATCCCCTGGCGCATTGTCAGTTTGCCATTGATACTGGCGCGGTCGAAGGCCTGAAAACCGCTCATACCGAACTCAAGAGCCGGATAGCGAACGTGCGTTTTCGCAGTGCCGCTGCCGACAACGGTTTGATCGTTCAATACCGCAATAATCTGGGTATCGTTACGCCGGTCGGTGTAATCAAAGCCGCCATTGATGCTGAACTGCCGCTTGCCCGTTAACACCAGCGGGTAACTGAACATCGCACCGCCGTTGTACTGCGTGGTTTTTTGCCGCGAGTCATAGTGCCCATTGGGCAGCGTCAGCAAACGGGAATAATCGCGCGGGTCGTCGCGATAAAAACTGCCCTTAAGCTGCATCATCAGCCCTTCGTCCGTCAGGAACTGCTGATAGTTGGCTCCAAAATAGGTTTTACGCGTCGAGCTGTCTAACGGTACTAAGGTGGCGATACCGAGCTGATCGCCATAGCTGGTGAGGTTGCTCAGCGAGCCGTTGATAAACGCCATATTCTGGTTACGGCGGGTATCGAGAGTGGAGGAAATATCCCAAATGCGCGGTTGCATACTGACCGCCTGCATCGCCGCCGCACCATAAATATTCTGCGGCAACTGGGCGTTGGCATCGACCGTGACGCCGGGTGTGCGCGTCATAAGCTGGGTATAGCGGTCGAAAGTGGCCTG
>JBOFJM010000010.1:0-1593 GCA_051656825.1 Kluyvera sp. | reverse complement strand
ACTGGATGAACCAGGCAACCATCTGGACTTGCCAACTCTGCTGTGGCTTGAAGGCTTCCTGAATGCCTGGAGTGGCAGTTTTGTGCTGGTGTCGCACGATAATTCGCTGTTGGATGCCGTCACCAACGCCAGTTGGATTTTGCGCGATCACACCCTGCACACCTTTGCCCTGCCCTGTAGCGCGGCTCGTCAGGCGTTAGAGGAGCAAGACGCCAGCGATGCGCTACGTCATAAAGCAGAGCAAAAGGAGATAGATCGCGTTGCCGCCAGTGCCAGGCGGCTGGCGATTTGGGGGCGTGTATACGACAACGAATCGCTGTCGGGCAAAGCAAAACAGATGGAAAAACAGGTCACTCGCTTGAAAGAGAGCCAAACGGAACTCACCAGCGGTACACCGTGGCAGCTTACCGTTCATGGCGATGCGTTGCGAGCTGACCGCCTGCTGGAGATGGACAACCTGCCCGTAGCGCCAGCGCCAGGCCAACCGGCGCTGTTCACCACCGGGATAGCTCGGCTGCAAAGTGGCGATCGGGTCGCCATTATGGGCCGTAACGGTGGCGGGAAATCGTCGCTGCTGCGCTTATTGTGGCGGCAGATGCAGCAATCCGCGCCCGATGCGGGGCTGCGTTTGCATCCACGAATAAAACCCGGCTATTACGACCAAACGCTGCATCAGTTGCCGGACGAATCCAGCCTACTGGACGCGCTGGAGTCTTTTGAACCTTCGGCGGAAATACGTAAACGGGCGCTGATTTCATCGGGTTTCGGCTGGTTGCGCCACGGACAAAAAGTCAGCACGCTCAGCGGCGGCGAGCGCTCACGCTTGCTGTTTGTCGGCCTTTCTCTGGCGCGCTACAGCCTGTTGCTACTTGATGAACCGACAAACCATCTGGATATCGACGGCAAAGAAGCGCTGGCGCAAACCCTGCGTGACTACCCCGGCGGCCTGTTGCTGGTCAGCCATGACCGGCAGTTAATCAGCCAGTGCTGTAACCGTTTTTGGTTGATTGATGATACCGGTCTGAGCGAATGGCTGGATGCCGACGAGGTGTACCAACAGCTACGCTACGCCGGACGTCTCCCGACAACCGAGGCCCTTTCGGCGCCTGAAACCGATCAGCCGCAAAGTAGCGATGCGCTATTAGAGCGGCTGATTATGCTTGAACAACGGCTGGCAGACGATCTCGCGCGTAAACCAAAACATCAGAAACCACAGCTTCAACAACAGTGGCAGGAGGAAATTGCAGCCATTAATTGCCAATTGAGCTAACGCTTAGGCCCGGTAAGGCATTGCGCCGCCGGGCCTTTTCATACACAAGCGCCTCTGCCCACCTATTTCTGCCCTTGCAATTATTCCCTTAATAACCAATCATTAATGAGTATTATTATCAAATACACACAAAACAAAATCAGGAGTAAGGATATGAAGGCTGCTGTCGTCACTCACGATCATCAGGTAAACATCGCCGAAAAAACGCTGCGCCCACTTCAGCACGGTGAAGCCCTGTTAAAAATGGAGTGCTGTGGGGTCTGTCACACCGATCTGCACGTAAAAAACGGGGATTTCGGGGATAAGACCGGGGTTATCCTCGG
>JBOFJM010000009.1:0-3953 GCA_051656825.1 Kluyvera sp. | reverse complement strand
GATATCCACCAACGGGAAACGCTGAGTATAGAGTTGCCCGGCAAGTTTTGAGTTAGCAAAGTTATCCAGCCAGTTCATTGAATATGGATACGGACTTTTTCGCCCCTGATAAAACAAAATGGGGATGACCAAAGGCAGTGTGTTATTCCCGGCATCAAGATGGCGCTTCATTGCGGCGATGGCATAACGCATCAGACGAAAGGCCATATGCTTGTCTGGCGAACTTTGGTGTTCAATGAGCACATGAATATAGCCTTCGCCGCAGGTGGTTTTCAGCGAGTAGAGCATGTCACTGAAATAAGGATGCAGGTCATCCTCAATAAAGCTGCCGGATTCCAGGCGCAACGTGTGTAGATCACAAAGGCGCAGCAATGCGGGAGGAAGATGAATAGCAATAAAATCCCGCGTGGTTTCCACGTGTGAAAGAAAGGTCTTAAAGACTAAATCATGAGGCGTTGGTGTTCTGTTTTTCCGCATCCTTTACCCTCCCTGGCAGATAGAGGCAAGGAGTCTGGCACTCACTGTGCTGGCCCGATAGATATTCCTCAATCGGTGAGCTGGTTTTGCGGCGCTCCTCGGGAAATCGCGCCAGATAACCCATTTGGGGATTTAGTATTGCAATGCATTCACGTGTATTATTCTGCTTAACAGTACAGATTTAATGGAATAATCATGAACACATTACGTATTGGCTTAGTTTCTATCTCTGACCGCGCCTCTAGCGGTGTTTATCAGGATAAAGGTATTCCGGCGTTGGAAGAGTGGCTGGCATCGGCGCTGACAACACCTTTTAAGGTTGAAACACGCCTGATTCCTGACGAGCAGCCTATTATTGAGCAAACGCTGTGTGAGCTGGTCGATGAGATGAGCTGCCACCTGGTGCTGACCACTGGCGGAACCGGCCCGGCGCGCCGTGATGTTACCCCAGATGCGACGTTGGCAATTGCTGACCGTGTGATGCCTGGATTTGGTGAACAGATGCGCCAGGTTAGTTTGCACTTTGTCCCAACGGCGATTCTTTCGCGCCAGGTGGGGGTTATCCGCAAACAGGCGTTGATCCTTAACTTACCCGGCCAGCCAAAAGCAATTCAGGAAACGCTGGAAGGGGTTAAAGATGCTGATGGTAAGGTGCTGGTCAATGGTATCTTTGCAAGTGTACCGTATTGTGTACAACTTCTGGAAGGGCCATATATTGAAACTGACAGCCGAGTAGTAGCAGCTTTTCGTCCAAAAAGTGCACGACGCGAAACGATCTCCTGAATATAACGCCTTAGTGACATAACCTTTCGCCTCGCTGTTGCGCAGATTTATTTACGGTATAGTAATTTTTAATTTACATATACCGTAAGGGGCGAAGGTTCCATGTCACACTACGTACGACCTCTCAATCGACAAGATTATAAAACACTCACGCTGGCGGCTCTTGGCGGCGCGCTGGAGTTTTATGATTTCATCATCTTCGTCTTTTTTGCCGCAGTAGTCGGTGAACTCTTTTTTCCCGTCGATATTCCAGAATGGCTACGTCAGGTGCAGACCTTCGGTATTTTCGCTGCCGGTTATCTTGCGCGCCCGCTAGGCGGCATCATCATGGCTCACTTTGGCGACCTTGTCGGGCGCAAAAAGATGTTTACGCTCAGTATCTTGTTGATGGCAGTACCCACGCTGGCTATTGGACTGTTGCCGACATTTGCCACCGCTGGGCTGGCGGCGCCATTGCTGTTATTGCTGATGCGTATTTTGCAGGGCGCGGCTATAGGTGGGGAAGTTCCTGGGGCGTGGGTTTTTGTCGCCGAACATGTGCCTGAGCGGCGCATCGGAATAGCCTGCGGCACGCTGACGGCGGGGCTGACGGTAGGCATCTTGCTGGGTTCGGTGGTGGCCACGTTGATCAACACGCAACTGACGCCACAGGCTATCCACGATGGTGGCTGGCGTATTCCATTCTTACTGGGCGGTGTCTTTGGCCTGGTGGCGATGTATCTGCGTCGCTGGCTTCAGGAGACGCCTGTTTTCCTCGAAATGCAGCAGCGTAAGGCGCTGGCGCAAGAGTTGCCGGTAAAATCTGTAGTGCTGAAGCATCGCAAAGCGGTGGTGGTATCGATGTTGCTTACCTGGCTGCTCTCCGCTGGGATTGTGGTGGTTATCCTGATGTCGCCAGTTTGGCTACAAAAACAGTACGGCTTTGCCCCAGCGATAACGCTACAGGCTAACAGTATTGCGACGATTATGCTGTGCGTTGGCTGCCTGCTGGCGGGCCTGGCTGTTGACCGTGTGGGGGCCAGCAAAACGTTTATTGTCGGTTGTCTGTTATTGGCGGGCAGTAGCGCAGGGTTTTATCACCTGGCGGGCGCGCACCCCGAATGGTTATTTGTGCTGTATGGTGCTGTGGGATTGTGTGTCGGCGTGGTTGGCGCAGTACCTTACGTGATGGTTCGAGCCTTTCCTGCGGCGGTTCGCTTTACCGGTATTTCGTTTTCCTACAATGTTTCTTACGCCATTTTCGGTGGGCTGACGCCGATTGCCGTCACCATGCTAATGGGGGTTTCGCCGATGGCTCCTGCCTTTTATATTTTGGCGCTGTCATTACTGGGGATCGCTGTTGGCGTCTGGTTGCGGCGTGAGGAGTGGCATCGAGATGTGGCGGTTGAAGGGGGTTTACAGCAGACGTTGTAACAGACGCGCCCCCGTTGGGGGCGCGGCAGTGATTAGTGTTTTTCACCAATCGGCAGGACGGTGCGACCGAACTGCTCGTTCAACACTTCACCCATTGCCAGGTAGATAGCGCTTGCGCCGCAGACCAGGCCAATCCAGCCCGCAAAGTGAATCACCGCGCCGTTACCAGTGATGTTGCCGAAAGCCAGCAGGGCAAACAGCACCGTCAGGCTCAGGAACACGAATTGCAGCATACGAGCGGCTTTCAGCGTACCGAAGAACATGAACAGGGTGAACACGCCCCACAGACCCAGATATGCACCGAGGAATTGTGCGTTAGGCGCATCCGTCAGGCCCATTTTCGGCATCAGCAAAATAGCAACCAGCGTCAGCCAGAAAGAACCGTAAGAGGTGAATGCGGTCAGGCCGAATGTATTCCCTTTTTTGTATTCCAGCAGGCCCGCGAAAATCTGCGCGATACCGCCGTAAAAAATACCCATGGCGAGAATGATACCGTCAAGTGCAAAGAAACCCGCGTTATGCAGGTTAAGCAGAATGGTGGTCATGCCGAAGCCCATCAGGCCCAGCGGTGCCGGGTTAGCCAACTTAGTGTTGCCCATAATTCCTCAAATCATCATTTAATGGTGAAGTAATCCCCCCAGAATGGAGGGCGCGGCCTGATAATAAGGAGTAAACGGGCTGTCTATGATCTAATACGGGGAAAATGAACTATTTCTCCGTATTTGAACGCCCCATAGCGCTTAAGATGCCTTGGCAATGAGGCGGCGTAGACACGCAATACGCAGGACAGCAGGGATCGTTACGCGATAGGCGTTGCCGCTAACAGCCTTAACGCCGTTCACCGCAGCGCCGCCAAGACCCGCACCACGTATCAGCCCGTGGCCGATAACGCTCATGGCGGCATGTTTATGGAGAATGTGGCTCAGTTGGTCGGCTAGCAGGTGTGAGATACCGCTATCAAGGCGGTGATGGTCAATTAACTGCGGCAGCAACAGCTCCAGTTCCATTACTTTCAGTTCGATTGCAGCATAGAACCGCGTTTTTTGTGCCTCATCCATTCGCTGCCAGGCGCGGCGTACAAATTGTTCCAGCAGGATTTTTTCGATATCCGCTGTGGGCATAGACGTATCTGTTTTAAGGCTCAAACGTTTGGCGACATCGCGGAGGATCGCGCGATACAGCCTGCCGTGACCGCGAATCTTATTGGCGATACTGTCGCCACCAAAGTGCTGAAGTTCACCGGCAATCAACTGCCAGTTGCGACGGTGCTGTTCGGGATG
>JBOFJM010000008.1:0-2424 GCA_051656825.1 Kluyvera sp. | reverse complement strand
CGTGCGGCGACACTACTGGCTACCTGGCCAACCCGAAGGAGGTCTGAGATGGGAAGCGGATGGCATGAATGGCCGTTAGTACTGTTTACGGTACTGGGGCAATGCGTTGCGGGCGCCACGATAATCACCGGCATGGGCTGGCTCGCCGCGCGCCATGAAACGACAGATCAACGGCGCATTGTGCTGAAGATGTTTTTCCTGTGGCTGGTAATGGGCATCGCCTTTTTTGCCTCGGTATTGCATTTAGGCTCCCCACTGCGCGCGTTCAACTCGCTAAACCGGATCGGTTCGTCGGCATTAAGCAATGAAATTGCCAGCGGCTCGCTATTCTTTGCGGTCGGTGGTTTTTGGTGGCTGTTGTCGGTGCTCGGCAAAATGCCTGCGGCGCTGGGGCGTATCTGGCTGATGGTCAGCATGGTGCTGGGGCTGCTGTTCGTTTGGGCAATGACACGCGTTTATCAGATAGATACCGTGCCAACCTGGTATAATGGTTATACGACGGCCTCGTTCTTCTTAACCGTCGTGCTCACTGGGCCGCTGTTTGCCGCCCTGCTGCTGAGACTGGCGAACGTGCCCTTTAACGGCAAATTCTTTGCGTCGTTAAGCGTGCTGGCGCTGCTGGTCAGCCTGGCCACGGTGGTGATGCAAACCGCTGATCTGGGCCTGATTCACAGCTCGGTACAGCAGGCCAACGCCCTGCTGCCTGATTGGGGCACATTGCAGGTATGGCGCTTCGTGCTGTTGACGGCAGGCTTAGGCTGCTGGATTTGCCCACTGCTGCGTCGCGTTTCGCCGCGTACCACTGAACTGGCGCTGGGCCTGCTGTTAGTGCTGGCGGGTGAACTGATTGGCCGTGGGCTGTTTTACGGCCTGCATATGACCGTCGGCATGGCAATTGCCGGGTAATGTTTCGGTGCGGGAGCCATCCCGCACACTTTTAAGGAAATGCAGTAATGAATGACGTTCAGCAACATGACGCCTTAGCTTTCTCGGCCCGCGTGCTTGGGGCTCTTTTTTATTTTGCACCAAATAGCCCACTCGCTGAGCCGCTGGTTGCCGCGTTTACCGATGGCGAATGGGCGTCGCAATGGCCTTATGCCGTAGAAAATGAACAGGCATTGTCTGCCGGTTTTTCTGCTCCTTGCGATGAGCCGCTAACGGAAGCCTGGCAGCGGTTGTTTATCGGCCCGTCTGCGCTCCCTTCTCCGCCGTGGGGTTCTGTCTGGTTAGACCGTGAAAATGTGTTATTTGGCGACTCCACTCTGGCGCTGCGTCAGTGGATGCGTGAAAACGACATTGCCTTTGATGTGCAACAAAACGAGCCGGAAGACCATTTCGGGACGCTGTTGATGCTCGCCGCCTGGCTGGTCGAAAACGATCGCCAGCCCGCATGCGAACAACTGTTAGCCTGGCATCTTCTGCCGTGGGCTAAGCATTTTCTCGCCGAGTTTATCGCCAAAGCCGACCATCCCTTCTTCTCCGCTCTGGGGCAACTGGCGCAACAAACGCTGGCACAATGGCAGTCTCAGCTATTGATCCCGGTCGCTGATAAAAAATTGTATCGCTGAGCCTCACCCCACAATGCAGCGTCTTCATCACTATCCCGACATAAAGGCGATGTTTCGCCGGTTGTTGATTGCCAGCGTCATCGGTGTCCTCGCGGCACTTGCGGTGGCGCTGTTTCGCCACGCCATGTACCTGCTGGAATGGTTATTTTTAAGCAACGACAGCGGCAGCCTGGTGAACGCCGCCGAAGGGTTAGTGTGGTGGCGACGGTTGATTACGCCGGCACTGGGTGGGCTGGCAGCCGGTACGCTGCTGTGGGGCTGGCAACGCTATACCCGCCAGCGTCCACACGCACCCACCGATTATATGGAAGCACTGGAAAGCGACGAAGGCCAGTTCGACTACGGCGCAAGTCTGGTGAAGTCCAGCGCTTCGCTGCTGGTTGTCGCCAGCGGTAGCGCCATTGGTCGTGAAGGGGCGATGATCCTGCTGGCTGCGCTGGCTGCGTCGTTTTTTACCCAACGCTTCACCCCTAAAGCTGAATGGAAATTGTGGATTGCCTGCGGAGCCGCCGCCGGTATGGCCAGCGCCTATCACGCACCACTGGCGGGTAGCCTGTTTATCGCCGAAATTCTGTTCGGCACATTAATGCTCGCGTCGCTGGGGCCGGTGGTTATCGCCGCCGTGGTCGCCCTGCTCACCACGCAACTGCTCAACGGGGGGGCAGAATTGCTGTATCACGTGGGGGCATTACCGGCGCTCGGCGATCGGCGCTCGCCATTACGCGCTCATGCTGGCCACCGGTCTGGCGTGTGGGCTGGCGGGGCCGTTATTGATTTGGCTGATGGGGATAAGCCATCGTGGTTTTGTGGCGTTGAAGTTTTCTCCGCCGTGGCAGTTGGCGCTGGGCGGGTTACT
>JBOFJM010000007.1:0-2257 GCA_051656825.1 Kluyvera sp. | reverse complement strand
AAACGCCCGCGACCATTGCCTTTCAGCGCCCCGGCGATGAGCAGCGTTTTGCCGGGCGGAATGGTGATAGCGGTGTTGAGGTTGTCGCAGGTCACCCCCGCAGGGACAATGACATTATCGGCGCGGCTAAAAGCGGTGTTAAACGCCCCAACCCAATCCTCGTCACGGACGACCTCGCGGATATCAATGCTTGCCCCCTGCCCTGCGGCTCTGGCAGCGACGGGCAGTAGCGGTAAAGCGGCAAGCGTTGCGCCAGCACGCAGAAAATGACGTCGGGTAAAAGTTCGCATCGCGCCTCCTCAGCAAAGCGTGTGCAGCAAGCTGGCAAGCTGTCGGTTGATAACTTGCTGGTTAAAATCAGTTTCCACTTTGGTACGCGCGCGCTGGAGTACCGGCAGGAGGGTCTGTGTGTCCATTTGCCCCAGCGTGCGCAGTTTATCGGCCAGCGCTTTTGCGTCGTTCTCGGCGACGAGCCAACCGGAATGCCCGGAGTCAATCAGTTCAGGGATCCCGCTATGAACGGTGGAAAGCACTGGAATACCGACCGCCATCGCCTCCATTAACGCCACCGGAATACCTTCCATGTCTCCATTGCTGCCCGTAACCGAAGGCAGCAGAAACACATCGGCCTCATCAAGTAACGCTTTTACCTCATGGCTGGCTTTAAAACCGGGCATCTCTACCCGGTCTTCCAGTTGATATTGTTCAATCAACGTGCGCAGTCGCCGCTCCCACGGCCCAATGCCGAGAATGCGATAGCGGAAATTTACCCCCTGCGCTTTTAACTGGCGGCACACATCAATCGCCACGTGCAGCCCTTTTTTCTCGGTCAGACGTGCGACGGAAATCATCTGCAAGCAGTCGTTCGGCGCTTTTAGCGGGCGCAACGCAAAACGCTCCATATTGACCCCCATACGCGAAACCGCAATTTTGTCCGGCGGGCAGCCCATCGTCCGCAGGCGATCCGCCCACAACTGGCTTATCGGCAGCATCATGTCGCCACGGCGAAATAGCTGCTGATACTCCGCCGTGTAGTGGCTCAGCACCTCGCGGCTGGAGATATCAATACCGTGAAACACGGTGGCGATTTTGCCGCGAATCACCCCCAGTTCACGCAGTTTTGCCGCCGTCACCCCTGCGGGGCCAAAGTGGGCGATAAACACATCCGCCACCAGCGGCTCACGCATACGCCCACAAATAGCAGAAAGGATCAGGTTACGCGCCTCTTGCCCGTAACGCGGCACATTCAGCGCCCGCCACACATTGGCACGATGCAGCCCCTGCGCAGTGCTGTACGCCCGATGGCACAGTTTACTCAGCGCCGTGGGCGGTTCATCCTGGAGCCAGCGGACTTTATCGGCCAGCCGATACTGGGTATAAGCGGCATGAGTGTGGGTCAGGTCGCCCTTTTGCAGCGCCACAATCTCCACCTCATGGCCCATCTCGATAAACGCCACAATCTGGTTGAGCACAAAAGTCTCTGACGACAGTGGAAATTTCAGTAAAAAGAAACTGACTTTCATCGCCCCTCCCGAATACGGCTAAGAACCGACTCAATCATCGCGAAGCCTTTTTGGCGCTCGCCCGCCACCGCCGCTGAAACCCGCTCGCCCAGCGCCGGAAGCTGGTTCAGCATATCGGCCACCACGCCTTGCAAAGAGCCATCCAGCAGGTGACGAATGTCGATAGCCATCTCCGGCATCCCCAGTTGCTGCATGATCCCGGCGGATTTGTGCTCGTAGTTAATCGCAATCGCCGGAGTACCAAAGTTCATGGAGATAATCGCAGAGTGCAGGCGTGTGCCGATAGCCAGCTCACAAGAGGCCAGAATTTTGCCAATCTCAACATCGTTCAGTTCATCCATCGCGATATGAAAATGTTCGCGTTTCTCGACGTGCTGCGCCATACGCAGCGCCACCATGCGGTCATCGCGGTTGTAGCGGTCGATACTGGTACAGGTGGATAACGCCAGCACCTGATAACCGTCATCAATCAGGCGGTTAACCACCTCAGCGAAGGCCTTTTCATACGCCTGCTCGTCGTGCCCAGCCGTTTATCAAATGGCTCCAGTTCACGCAGGGTAATAGCGACCGTTTTGCGCTGCGCCGTCAACTTCAGCCAGTGTTGTACCGCATAGCCTGGCGTAAATGTCTCATTGCGATGCGCCACCAGCCAGGCGGTGTCAACGCCCTGCTCCACTTTGCGGGTATCAATCTGCGCTTTTGCCATCAGTTCACGGCTCGCGGTTTCACGCAGG
>JBOFJM010000006.1:0-4029 GCA_051656825.1 Kluyvera sp. | reverse complement strand
AACTAGCGGTTACGTCAACACTATTGCCGTTGAAGATGAACCGGAATACCCGGGCAATCTGGAGCTGGAACGCCGTATTCGTTCTGCTATCCGCTGGAACGCGATTATGACCGTTCTGCGCGCCTCCAAAAAAGATCTGGAACTGGGCGGCCACATGGCATCCTTCCAGTCTTCTGCGACCTTCTACGAAGTGTGCTTCAACCACTTCTTCCGTGCACGCAACGAGCAGGATGGCGGCGACCTGGTGTACTTCCAGGGTCACATCTCTCCGGGCGTTTATGCACGTGCGTTCCTTGAAGGCCGTCTGACCGAAGAACAAATGAACAACTTCCGTCAGGAAGTTCACGGTAATGGTCTGTCCTCTTACCCGCACCCGAAACTGATGCCAGAATTCTGGCAGTTCCCGACCGTATCAATGGGTCTGGGTCCAATCGGTGCTATCTACCAGGCTAAATTCCTGAAGTATCTGGAACACCGTGGCCTGAAAGATACCTCCAAACAGACCGTTTACGCTTTCCTGGGCGACGGCGAGATGGATGAGCCAGAATCTAAGGGTGCTATCACCATCGCGACCCGTGAAAAACTGGACAACCTGGTCTTTGTTATCAACTGTAACCTGCAGCGTCTTGACGGCCCGGTAACCGGTAACGGCAAGATTGTTAACGAACTGGAAGGCATCTTCGCGGGTGCTGGCTGGAACGTTATCAAGGTTATCTGGGGCGGTCGTTGGGATGAGCTGCTGCGTAAAGACACCAGCGGTAAGCTGATTCAGCTGATGAACGAAACCGTTGATGGCGACTACCAGACCTTCAAATCCAAAGATGGCGCTTACGTTCGTGAACACTTCTTCGGTAAATATCCAGAAACCGCTGCACTGGTTGCTGACTGGACTGACGAGCAGATCTGGGCGCTGAACCGTGGTGGTCATGATCCGAAGAAAGTTTACGCTGCACTGAAAAAAGCGCAGGAAACCAAAGGCAAAGCAACTGTAATCCTGGCCCATACCATTAAAGGTTACGGCATGGGCGATACCGCTGAAGGTAAAAACATCGCTCACCAGGTTAAGAAAATGAACATGGACGGCGTACGCTACGTCCGCGATCGTTTCAACGTGCCGGTTGCCGATGCAGACATCGAAAAACTGCCATACGTGACCTTCCCGGAAGGTTCCGAAGAGCACACTTATCTGCACGCACAGCGTCAGAAACTGCACGGTTATCTGCCAAGCCGTCAGCCGAACTTCACCGAGAAGCTTGAGCTGCCAACGCTGGAAGATTTCGCGCCGCTGCTGGAAGAGCAGAACAAAGAAATTTCTACCACTATCGCTTTCGTTCGTGCCCTGAACGTGATGCTGAAGAACAAGTCTATTAAAGACCGTCTGGTTCCGATCATCGCCGACGAAGCGCGTACTTTCGGTATGGAAGGTCTGTTCCGTCAGATTGGTATCTACAGCCCGAACGGTCAGCAGTACACCCCGCAAGACCGTGAGCAGGTTGCTTACTACAAAGAAGACGAGAAAGGTCAGATTCTTCAGGAAGGTATTAACGAACTGGGTGCTGGCGCGTCCTGGTTGGCTGCTGCGACCTCTTACAGCACTAACAACCTGCCGATGATTCCGTTCTACATCTACTACTCGATGTTCGGGTTCCAGCGTATCGGTGACCTGTGCTGGCAGGCTGGCGACCAACAGGCTCGCGGCTTCCTGGTCGGTGGTACTTCCGGTCGTACTACGCTGAACGGCGAAGGCTTGCAGCACGAAGATGGTCACAGCCACATTCAGTCTCTGACTATCCCGAACTGTATCTCTTACGATCCGTCTTACGCGTACGAAGTTGCAGTCATTATGCACGATGGCCTGGAGCGTATGTACGGTGAGAAACAAGAGAACGTTTACTACTACATCACCACGCTGAACGAAAACTACCACATGCCGGCAATGCCAGCAGGGGCAGAGGAAGGTATCCGTAAAGGTATCTACAAACTCGAAACCCTCGAAGGTAGCAAAGGTAAAGTTCAGCTGCTGGGTTCAGGCTCTATTCTGCGTCACGTTCGTGAAGCCGCTCAGATCCTGGCGAAAGACTACGGCGTAGGTTCTGATGTGTACAGCGTAACCTCCTTCACTGAACTGGCGCGTGACGGCCAGGATTGTGAACGCTGGAACATGCTGCACCCAATGGAAACTCCGCGCGTTCCGTACATCGCTCAGGTGATGAACGACGCTCCGGCCGTAGCATCTACTGACTATATGAAACTGTTCGCTGAGCAGGTACGTACTTACGTTCCAGCTGACGATTACCGCGTACTGGGTACTGATGGCTTCGGTCGTTCCGACAGCCGTGAAAACCTGCGTCACCACTTCGAAGTTGATGCTTCCTATGTGGTTGTAGCGGCACTGGGCGAACTGGCTAAACGTGGCGAAATCGATAAGAAAGTGGTTGCTGACGCAATTACTAAATTCAACATCGATGCAGAAAAAGTTAACCCGCGTCTGGCGTAAGAGGTAAAAGAACAATGGCTATCGAAATCAATGTACCGGACATCGGGTCTGATGAAGTTGAAATCACCGAAATTCTGGTCAAAGTAGGCGACAAAGTTGAAGCTGAACAGTCGCTTATCACCGTAGAAGGTGACAAAGCCTCTATGGAAGTTCCGTCTCCACAGGCTGGCGTCGTTAAAGAGATTAAAGTCTCTGTCGGCGACAAAACCGAGACTGGTAAACTTATTATGATTTTCGATTCCGCCGACGGTGCAGCTGATGCTGCACCTGCTAAGGCAGAAGAGAAGAAAGAAGCGGCTCCGGCAGCAGCACCTGCTGCGGCAGCGGCAAAAGACGTTCACGTACCGGACAGCGGTGGTGATGAAGTCGAAGTGACTGAGATCCTGGTGAAAGTGGGTGACACCGTTGCCGCTGAACAGTCTCTTATCACCGTAGAAGGCGATAAAGCTTCGATGGAAGTCCCAGCACCGTTCGCCGGTACTGTGAAAGAAATTAAAGTGAACACCGGCGACAAAGTGTCTACCGGCTCACTGATCATGGTATTCGAAGTGGCGGGTTCTGCACCTGCTGCCGCGCCTGCACAGGCGGCTGCTCCTGCGGCGGCTGCACCAGCGGCTGCGGGTGGCGCGAAAGACGTTAACGTACCAGACATCGGCGGTGACGAAGTTGAAGTCACCGAAGTGATGGTTAAAGTTGGCGACAAAATCGAAGCTGAACAGTCTCTTATCACCGTAGAAGGCGACAAAGCCTCTATGGAAGTTCCGGCTCTGTTCGCGGGTACGGTAAAAGAAATCAAAATCAGCACCGGCGACAAAGTGAAAACCGGTTCTCTGATTATGGTCTTCGAAGTAGAAGGCGCCGCACCGGCTGCGGCTCCAGCTCAGGCGGCAGCACCAGCACCGGCTGCGGCCCCAGCGCAAGCTGCCGCTCCGGCGCCTGCGGCGAAAACTGAAGGCAAATCTGACTTCGCAGAAAACGACGCTTACGTTCACGCAACTCCGGTGATTCGTCGCCTGGCGCGCGAGTTCGGTGTTAACCTGGCGAAAGTGAAGGGCACGGGTCGTAAAGGCCGTATCCTGCGCGAAGACGTACAGGCTTACGTGAAAGACGCTATCAAACGCGCTGACGCAGCACCGGCGGCTGCTGGTGGTGGTATCCCTGGGATGCTGCCATGGCCGAAAGTGGACTTCAGCAAGTTTGGTGAAATCGAAGAAGTGGAACTGGGTCGTATCCAGAAAATCTCTGGTGCTAACCTGAGCCGTAACTGGGTGATGATCCCGCACGTTACCCACTTCGACAAACCCGATATCACTGACCTGGAAGCGTTCCGTAAACAGCAGAACGCAGAAGCTGAAAAACGCAAACTTGACGTGAAATTCACCCCAGTGGTCTTCATCATGAAAGCCGTTGCCGCCGCTCTGGAACAGATGCCGCGCTTCAACAGCTCTCTGTCTGAAGACGGTCAGCGTCTGACCCTGAAAAAATACATCAACATCGGTGTCGCGGTAGATACGCCGAATGGTCTGGTTGTT
>JBOFJM010000005.1:0-6397 GCA_051656825.1 Kluyvera sp. | reverse complement strand
GGCGGCTGGCGTGGCAACAGGCTCAGCTTTCACTGGGGCTTCAACCACTGGCGCTGGAGCAACGACAGGCTCTGCCACAACTGGCGCTTCAACCACTGTCGGTGCGACAACCGGTTCAGCTTTCACCTCTTCAACGACCGTAGCGGTTTCAACAACCGGCGGAACCGTTTCTTCTACGACAGCAGCCGGTTCTTCAACGGCAGGGGCAGGGGTTTCTTCCTGCACTGGCGCTGTTTCTTCAACCACCGGAGCGGCTTCAACGGCAGCTTCAGGAGCTACGGTTTCGGCTGGTTGTTCCGCTGGGGCTTCAACGATTGCTGGTGCTTCAACAGCGGCTGGCGCTGCGGTAGCGACTGGTGCAACGGTTTGTTCAACCGCTTCGGTGATAGCCGGTTGGCTAATGACTTCTTCTGCAACCGGTGCTTCAACGACGGCCTGTTCCTGAACCTGTGCAATTGGGTAGCGAATCCACACTTTACCGGAAGCCAGTTCTGGCGACGCGCAAGCGACGGTCAGTGGCATCGGAGATTGTGCTGGATAACGCTCATCGCGGTAACGACGACGGCGCTGACCGCTCACACGCAGATGGCGTGGTGAACGACGGGAGCGACGCGGCATACCGTTGTTATCACGGGCTTCGGTGTTGTCATCGTGCTCGGCGTGAACCGGTGCTTCAACAACGGCTGGCAGGTCAACTTTTGCCAGTGCAGTGCGCGGTGCTTCCGGCTGCGGTTCATCAGCGATGAATTCGCGAGCGGCAGTTTGCTCGGCAGTTTCGATGCGGATTTTCTGTGCCAACTGGCGCGGTTTGCGGCGCGGCATAGTCTGTACGCGTTCTTCCTGCACGGCATCCTGAGCTACCGGCTGTTCTTCGCGGTTCTGCGGTTTCGCTTCCTGCGGTGCCTGACGTTTTTCGTCATTGCGGCGGCGGTTGCGTTCGCGGCGAGATTGCTGCTGTTCTTCACGAGATTTCGCTTTTTCGCTGTCATCAGCGGCGTTCAGCTGGCGGTTTTCACGCACCTCGGAAGACGGCTGCGGTTTCTCACGACGGTTGCGGCGGTTGTCCTCGCGACCTTCGCGATTCTCGCGCGGCTCGCGACCTTCAGCACCTTCGTTGCGGTCATTACGACGTTCGCTGCGGTCATTACGATCGCGGCGGTTGTTCTGACGCGGCTTGCGACGCTCTTGCTGACGCTCAGGCTTCGCTTCTTGTTTCTCTGGCTGAGTTTCAACCGGTTTTTCCGGGCTACCAACAAACAGGTTTTTCAGCGCAGCAAAGAAACGAGAAAGCAGGCCAGGCGCAGCTGGTGCAGCGGCAACCTTCGCTTTCACCTGTGGCGCGGCAGCAACCGGTTTTTCAGCGGCTGGAGCCGGTGGTTCTTCTGGCATGACGAAAGTCGCCAGCGCTGGTTGCTCAGGCTGTTTACGTTCAGCCGGTTCTTCATCGGCTGGCAGCGCCATTTCTTCTTCGTGCAGCTTAGGCAGCAGATAGCTCAGCGTGGTGGTTTCTTCGCCTTTGCGTACACGCAATACGTGGTAGTGCGGCGTTTGCATCTGATCGTTTGGCACGATGATGCAGCGAACGTCACCCTGACGAGACTCGATGGCGCTTACTGCCGCACGTTTTTCGTTCAGCAGGTAAGAGGCAATCGGCACAGGGACAATCGCATGAACTTCTTTGGTGTTCTCTTTCAGCGCTTCTTCTTCAATCAGACGCAGAATAGAGAGCGACAGAGATTCGTTGTCACGCACAGTGCCGGTTCCGGAGCAACGCGGGCAAACGTGGTGGCTAGATTCACCCAGCGATGGGCTGAGGCGCTGACGCGACATTTCCAGCAGACCAAAGCGAGAAATGTGGCTGATCTGGATACGCGCACGATCCTGACGCACCGCTTCACGCAGGCGGTTTTCAACCGCGCGCTGGTGGCGCACTGGTGTCATATCGATGAAGTCGATAACAATCAGGCCGCCGAGGTCACGCAGACGCAACTGACGGGCGATTTCATCGGCCGCTTCAAGGTTGGTGTTGAACGCAGTTTCTTCGATGTCGCCGCCGCGAGTTGCACGCGCGGAGTTGATGTCGATAGCGGTCAGTGCTTCGGTGCTATCGATAACGATAGAGCCACCGGACGGCAGACGGACTTCACGCTGGAAGGCGGATTCAATCTGCGATTCAATCTGATAGTGGCTGAACAGCGGAATTTCACCGGTGTACAGTTTGATTTTGCTGCTGAAATCCGGGCGACCGAGTGCAGAGATATGCTGACGCGCCATCTCCATCACTTTCGGGTTGTCGATCAGGATTTCGCCGATGTCTTGGCGCAGATAGTCGCGGAAGGCGCGAACGATAACGTTGCTTTCCTGGTGAATCAGGAATGGCGCAGGGCGGCTTTCAGCGGCTTTCTGAATGGCTTCCCAGTGCTTCAGACGGAAGCTTAAATCCCATTGCAGCGCTTCGGCGGATTTACCCACGCCGGCGGTACGTACGATTAAGCCCATGCCGTCTGGCAGTTCAAGGCTTGCCAGCGCTTCTTTCAGTTCGGTGCGGTCGTCACCTTCGATTCGACGGGAAATACCGCCAGCACGAGGGTTGTTCGGCATCAGCACCAGGTAACTGCCCGCCAGGCTGATAAAGGTGGTTAGCGCAGCGCCTTTGTTGCCGCGTTCTTCTTTATCAATCTGAACGATGACTTCCTGGCCTTCACGCAGCACATCTTTGATGTTTGGACGACCGTGTGAGCTGTAATTGGCTGGGAAATATTCGCGAGCAATTTCTTTAAGGGGGAGGAAACCGTGGCGTTCGGCACCGTAATCAACAAATGCGGCTTCGAGGCTCGGTTCAATACGGGTAATTTTGCCTTTGTAGATGTTCGCTTTTTTCTGTTCGTGCCCTGGGCTTTCAATATCCAGATCGTACAGACGCTGCCCATCAACGAGAGCGACACGCAACTCTTCCTGCTGAGTTGCGTTGATTAACATTCTTTTCATCGTAACTTACTCATTATTCTTACATTGACGACTAAGCTGCGAGCAGAGTATTGCCTTTCCGGGGTAAACCGATGGCCTCGTGACTATTCACGTCGCCAACCTCACGGTTGTCGCTCGCTTAAGAGGCGCAGAGTGTCGGTAGCCTGCGTTTCAAACGGAAACACAGCGCAATTATTTGGGGAACAGCCTGGGATAACTCTCCAGAGAAGATTCCATTTATACTCGTCATCGTTTAGAGGGTAGAGGTCTTAGCGTTTTACTTGCGTAAGCACGGATGTTCCCCGTAGCGCTTTCTGTCTGCCATCTAAAATTCATACAGTATATGTACCGGTAAGGACTGCAACTCGCAGCCCGCTAACTGTCTGAGCGATCAATACGTCTTACGCCATTGCTGCGTGGATGATCGGACAGACAAAATTGGTCATTCCGTCATATCCTTGTTATTCCAGGTTTAACACGGAAAACAGCTTCATTATTCCTTGCTAACCTAGTTATAGCAAGTTGACTTTCACCTTTTATCATCCTGCTACTCACAGTTTTTTCACCTGTCCGTTTAGATTGTTCTAATAACAAACAACTGGCAGGAGGAAGTAACCGGAGAAAACGGGTGATGATAAATATAAGCATAGAAAAATGAGTGGCGCTATTGAGCGGGGATATGTAGAATCGCGCACCATGAAAACTGAGACTCCGACCGTAAAAATGGTTGCCATTAGCGCTGACGAAGCCGGGCAACGAATTGACAACTTTTTGCGCACCCATCTGAAAGGGGTGCCAAAGAGCATGATTTACCGCATCCTGCGTAAAGGCGAAGTGCGGGTAAATAAAAATCGCATTAAACCGGAATACAAACTTGAAGCCGGTGATGAAGTGCGCATCCCACCGGTGCGCGTAGCCGAGCGCGAAGAAGAAGCGGTGTCGCCGCATCTGCAAAAGGTTGCGGCACTGGCCGATGTCATCCTGTACGAAGATGACCATATTCTGGTGCTCAACAAACCGTCCGGTACTGCCGTGCATGGCGGTAGCGGTTTAAGTTTTGGCGTGATTGAAGGGCTTCGTGCGTTACGCCCGGAAGCGCGTTTCCTTGAGCTGGTACACCGTCTTGACCGTGATACTTCTGGCGTACTGTTGGTGGCGAAGAAGCGCTCGGCGCTGCGTTCGCTGCACGAACAACTGCGTGAGAAAGGAATGCAGAAGGATTATTTGGCGCTGGTGCGCGGGCAGTGGCAATCGCACGTTAAAGTGGTACAGGCTCCGCTACTGAAAAATATTCTGCAAAGCGGCGAGCGTATTGTCCGTGTGAATCAGGAAGGGAAACCGTCGGAAACCCGCTTTAAGGTTGAGGAGCGTTACACTCATGCCACGCTGGTGCGGTGTAGCCCAGTGACAGGGCGTACTCACCAGATTCGTGTGCATACGCTTCACGCAGGCCATCCGATCGCGTTCGATGATCGCTACGGCGACCGCGAGTTTGATCAGCAGCTTACCGAAGCGGGCACGGGGCTTAAACGTCTGTTCCTGCATGCGGCGGCGTTGAAATTTACTCACCCGGGTACGGGTGAAGTGATGCGTATTGAAGCGCCGATGGACAACGCATTGAAGCGCTGTCTACAGGTGTTGCGTAACACAAAATAAGACTTCCGGCGGATTGTCTATCCGCCGTCTTCCCGACTATTTTCCTCTCCCCCGGCTTTTTGCTGGCTGCCTTCGACACGCTAAGGTGACCTCGCGCATAGTTTTCATCAAATAGGGAATATTCCCTATGAGAAATAGTAAGAACGCCTGCTGTCATCCATTATGCTGTTTTGTTATGGTTCTGAAATATAAGGTTTTATTTGTTGTTTTTACGTATTGGCAATATGCCAAACGGCAACGACAGGTAGAGGCCACAGGAGCTAAAGCAAGCAATATCAAGGGATAAACATTGCTCATAGAGCATTTTTTTTACCTGAGCTGCTGAATCGTTTTGGCTGTGAGTGGATGAACAGAGATTAGGTGATGAATAACTCACGGCGTTACGTTGTCATTCTTACAGGCCCTGCAATTTTTGCGGCCTCTGCGCTACTGCTTTCACAGAGCCTGACTGCACCGGGAGCCCAGGCGATTGGCCTCTTGCTGTGGATGATTTTCTGGTGGGTGACTCGCCCGGTTCATGTCGCCGTGACCAGCCTGTTACCGATTGTTATCAATGCGCTCTTTAATATTGTCCCGATGAACGGCATTACGATGCAGTACTTCTCGGATAGCATCATTCTTATTCTGGGGTCGGGGCTGTTGTGCTTACCCTGGGCGAGCGTGGGTCTTGACCGTCGGGTGGCGTTAAAAGTGCTTTCTCTGATTGGCCCATCGATGCGCTCGCAGGTGACGGTCTGGTTTTTAGCCAGTGCCGCAACTTCAACGATATTTCCCAACGTGATGGTTTGCGCATTGTTTGTCCCCATCGCCGTCTCAATGCTTGCCGCATCCGGCTATAAGGATATTCCCTCCTGTAAACCCGCCGTGCCTATTCTACTGGCTATCGGTTGGGGCGTTGGTATTGGTGGCGTCGGCAGCCCGCTCGGTGGCGCGATGAATCTGGCGGCGATCTCGATTCTGGAGAGCAAAATTGGCCATGAGTTTATGTACGTTGATTGGCTTATTCATCTGACGCCGTTCTTTGTGCTGATCTCGCTGGTCAGTCTGGGCTGTATGCTGTTGATGCCGATGAAGGTCACCCGGCTGGATGGGACGCGCGAATGGTTTGAGCAGCAATACCGCGACCTTGGCATGATGACGCGGGATGAAAAAATCTGTGTCGTCCTGTTTTTTGTTGGCCTGATCGGCGCCTTTACGCGCCCGCTTTATGCGGCGATGTTCCCGGCACTCTCTCCGGCGTATCTCTATTTGATCCTCGGGGTTATCTGTTTTGTGCTCACTAGCGCTAATAACGGGCCGCTGCTGACATGGGATCGCGCGGAAAAAGAGACGATGTGGGGGATGCTGATTCTTTTTGGCGGCGGCCTGGCGTTAGGCAAAATGGTCAATGACTCCGGCGCGAGCGCGGGGATCGCCAGCCTGATTACCGGAATGTCGCTGGACGGCGGTCTGCTGACCATTGTGGTATTCACCATTCTGGCTCGTCTGCTTTCTGAAACCACTAACTCCACGGCCTCGGCGGCGGTGGTGCTACCTATTGTGCTGGGCTTCACCAGCAAGCTTGGGCTTAACCCGATTCCGTACTGGCTTATCACCGTGATGGCGTTCAACGCCGAGTTTATGTTGCCCATTAGCGTGCGGGCGATTCCGGTGGCCTACGGCCTTGACGCCAGGAAAATGCTCAAGGGCGGCCTGGTGATGGCGATTGTGCATATCGTGATGGTGGTCATTGTGGGCTATGCCTGCATGAGATGGTGGCCAGCGTTTAGCTCTC
>JBOFJM010000004.1:0-2290 GCA_051656825.1 Kluyvera sp. | reverse complement strand
CTGGATGCCGCTTCATCAATCAGGTCGATGGCTTTATCCGGCAACTGACGGTCAGCAATATAACGATGCGACAGCGTTGCCGCCGCCACAATAGCTGGGTCAGTTATCTGCACGTGGTGGTGCAATTCATAACGTTCTTTCAGGCCACGCAGAATCGCGATGGTATCTTCCACCGACGGCTCTGCCACAAATACTTTCTGGAAACGACGTTCAAGCGCAGCATCTTTTTCGATGTACTGGCGGTATTCATCCAGCGTTGTCGCCCCCACGCAGTGCAGCTCACCACGCGCCAGCGCCGGTTTCAACATGTTCCCGGCATCCATCGCGCCATCGGCTTTACCCGCACCAACCATGGTGTGCAGCTCATCGATAAACAGGATGACATTGCCTTCCTGTTTTGAGAGATCGTTCAGCACACCTTTTAAGCGTTCCTCAAACTCACCGCGATATTTCGCCCCAGCCACCAGCGCGCCCATATCCAGCGCCAGTACGCGACGGCCTTTTAAACCTTCCGGGACTTCGCCGTTAATAATGCGCTGTGCTAGCCCTTCAACAATCGCCGTTTTACCGACCCCAGGCTCACCAATTAGCACAGGGTTATTTTTAGTACGACGTTGCAGCACCTGGATGGTACGGCGAATTTCTTCATCACGGCCAATGACCGGATCGAGTTTGCCCTGTTCGGCGCGTTCGGTCAGATCAACGGTGTATTTTTTCAATGCCTGACGCTGGTCTTCAGCCCCCTGGTCATTCACGCTTTCACCTCCGCGCATCTGTTCAATCGCCTGAGTAATGTTAGCGGTTGTCGCCCCCGCCGATTTCAGTAAATCAGCCAGACTACCGCGAGACTCAAGCGCCGCCAGAACGAACAGCTCTGACGAAATAAAGTTATCGCCGCGTTTTTGCGCCAGCTTGTCGCAAAGATTCAGCACACGCAGCAGGTCTTGAGACGGCTGCACATCGCCACCGGTGCCTTCCACCTGCGGCAAGCGGCTAAGCGTTTGATCAAGAGCCGTACGCAACTGCCCGGCATTAATACCGGCAGAGGTTAATAAAGGACGAACCGAGCCCCCTTCCTGATTCAGCAAGGCGCTCATTAAATGAAGAGGTTCGATAAATTGGTTGTCGTGCCCCAGTGCGAGTGACTGAGCATCGGCAAGAGCAAGCTGGAATTTATTGGTAAGACGATCCAGACGCATGACTCCTCCCATAATAGGTCAATTTTGCTACAGGAGATTAAATGAGGTCATCCCTCAATTATTCAAGGTTAAATGACCTATTCAATGAGAAAAAACTGTCAGCCTTCTGGATCGTCTTGATTCTATAGGTTATATCAGCCAGACAAAACTTGCCATACGACCCGTAGTACGGTCGCGGCGATAGGAGAAAAAATCATCCTTTTCGCTGAAGGTGCAGCGGTCACCGCCAAAGACGGCCGTAACACCGACATTGGCTAGCCGCTGGCGCGCTAGCTGATATATATCGGCGAAGTATTTCTCGCCGACTGGACGAAATGCGCTGGCAGCCTGGGCGTCTTTCGCCATAAACGCTTCACGCACTTCCGGGCCTACTTCAAATGCCTGCGGGCCAATCGCCGGCCCAAACCAGGCCAGAATATTTTCCGCACTATCCTTAAAGCAGGCAACGGTTTCTTCCAGAACGCCATCGCACAGCCCACGCCAACCAGCATGGGCTGCGGCAACCTCGGTCCCCGCACGGTTACAAAACAGTACCGGCAGGCAGTCCGCTGTCATCACCGCACACACTGTCCCTGGGGTGTTGCTATAGGACGCATCGGCACGCTTAGAAGCATACGGTTCGCCAGTCAGATGCAGCACATCTGTACCGTGAACCTGTTCCAACCATACCGGTTTCGACGGCAATTTTCCTGCCGCGAACATACGCTTACGGTTTTCTTCAACGTGCACAAGGTTATCGCCGCAGTGCGCACCAAGATTCAGAGAATCCCATGCACCTTCGCTAACACCACCGACACGCGTTGAACTACAGGCCGCAACGCCTGGCGGCAACGGCCACTCCGGGACAATGATTTTGGTCATAACCAGTCTACGTCGTCCTTATGTTCTTCAAAGTCAGCACGCATCACCTCAATGAGGTCAACCATATCCTGTGGGATAGGCGCATGCCATTCCATTTCAATGCCCGAAATCGGGTGATAAAGACGCAGCATGGTCGCATGCAGTGCCTGGCGGTCAAACTTACGCAGCACGGAAATAAAATCATCCGACGCGCCTTTTGGCGGACGCGGGCGGCCACCGTAGACCTGATC
>JBOFJM010000003.1:0-2088 GCA_051656825.1 Kluyvera sp. | reverse complement strand
CGGCCTGAAGCTGAGCAAACTGCCAAAAGATCAGATTGACGCTCAGGTTAACGAAGCCGCCAAAATTCTGGAGCTGGAAGACCTGCTCGACCGCCTGCCGCGTCAGCTTTCCGGCGGCCAGGCACAGCGTGTGGCCGTAGGCCGCGCGATTGTGAAAAAGCCGGATGTGTTCCTGTTCGATGAACCGCTGTCTAACCTCGATGCCAAACTGCGTGCCTCAATGCGCATCCGCATTTCCGACCTGCACAAGCAGTTAAAGAAATCCGGTAAACCGGCGACCACCGTATACGTAACCCACGATCAGACCGAAGCGATGACCATGGGCGACCGTATTTGCGTGATGAAACTGGGCCATATCATGCAGGTAGATACCCCAGACAACCTCTACCACAAACCGAAAAATATGTTCGTCGCGGGCTTTATCGGCGCGCCGGAAATGAACATCCGCACCAGCAAACTGGTGAACAAAGCAGGCCGCCTGAATCTGAGCATCGGTGACGAATTTATGCCGCTTTGCGAAAACCTGCACCAGAAACTGGCGGGGCACGAAAACGAAGAGGTGTTCTACGGCATTCGCCCGGAATTTGTCTCCCTGTCTGACGAGCCGTTTGCCGAAGGCGGTTGCAGCGGAGAAATGGTTCGCGTTGAAAACATGGGTCACGAGTTCTTCGTATACCTGAAAGTGGCGAACTACGAGCTGACGGCACGCATCCCTTCAGATGACGCTAAGCCAATGATCGATAAGGGTCTTCATCGCAAGGTGTACTTCAAGTTTGACATGAATAAATGCCATATTTTTGACGCTAAAACTGAACAGAACCTCTCTCTCTAATCTGGAGTATTAAAATGAAAAAAGTGCTTTTAAGCGCAGCAATCTCCGCGACCCTGGGCCTCACGGCCCTCCCTTCTATGGCAAAGGATGTTGACCTTCGCATGTCCTGGTGGGGCGGTAATGGCCGTCATCAGGTTACGCTGAAGGCGCTGGAGGAGTTCCATAAGCAGAACCCGGACATCAACGTCAAAGCAGAATATACCGGTTGGGACGGCCACTTATCCCGTCTGACCACCCAGATTGCGGGCGGCACTGAGCCGGACGTGATGCAAACTAACTGGAACTGGCTGCCGATTTTCTCTAAAACCGGCGATGGTTTTTACGACCTGAATAAAATGAAGGACGTGATTGACCTGAGCCAGTTCGATGCCAAAGAACTGCAATCCACCACCGTCAACGGCAAGCTGAACGGGATCCCAATCTCAGTCACTGCGCGCGTGTTCTACTTCAACGATGTCACCTGGCAGCAAGCGGGCGTTGACTACCCGAAAACCTGGGATGAGTTGATGGCGGCGGGTAAAACCTTCGAAAGCAAACTGGGCAAACAGTATTACCCAGTGGTTCTGGAGCACCAGGACACGCTGGCGCTGCTGAACTCGTACATGACGCAGAAATACAACATTCCGGCGATTAACGAGCAGACCAAGAAATTCTCCTACAGCAAAGAGCAGTGGGTTGAGTTCTTCCAGATGTACAAAAAGCTTATCGACAGCCACGTCATGCCAGACACCAAATACTATGCGTCCTTTGGTAAGAGCAATATGTATGAGATGAAGCCGTGGATTCAGGGCGAATGGGGCGGCACGTATATGTGGAACTCCACCATCTCTAAATACGGCGACAACCTGAAGCCACCGGCTAAACTTGTGCTGGGCAGCTACCCAATGCTGCCAGGCGCTACTGATGCAGGCCTGTTCTTCAAGCCAGCACAGATGCTGTCTATCGGCAAATCTACCAAGAACCCAGAAGCCGCGGCAAAAGTGATTAACTTCCTGCTGAACAGCAAAGAAGGTGTCGATACGCTGGGTCTGGAACGTGGCGTTCCGCTGAGCAAAGTGGCGGTGAAATACCTGACCGAAGACGGCACGCTGAAAGAGAGCGACCCGTCGGTAGCCGGTCTGCGTCTGGCGCAGTCTCTGCCAGCAAAACTGAGCGTGTCACCATACTTTGACGATCCACAAATCGTGGCACAGTTCGGGACATCTTTGCAGTACATCGACTACGGTCAGAAAACGGTTGAAGAAGCCGCAGCAGAC
>JBOFJM010000002.1:0-5039 GCA_051656825.1 Kluyvera sp. | reverse complement strand
GTCTGCGGCATGACGCCCTTGCCAATCTGTTTATGCAACGCGACAAAATCCGGTTCATCGTCCTCTCGAAAGGCGAAGGCTTCATACGGTTTTAACCAGTCCAATAATGCCTGTGCGCCGTCTTTATCCGCGACATATTTACGCACTAATAGCATCGCGGTTTGCGCGGCTTTCAGCTCACATATGAGATGGTCGGTTAACAACAGCGGCAGATTCGCCGGACTGCGCGCTTTATCAAGCCACGCTTGAGGTGTTTTGCAGTGCAGAAAGGTCAGAATCGGGGGAGAGTATTTGCGGATAGTCCATCGCATAATCCTTGCCCTACGGCAGCGGGCGCTGCCGTAGGTAATCAGATGACTTAGTGACGAACGCCGTCGTCTTCTTCATCGACGAAATCTTCGTCGTCGTCACCTTCTTCGCCGTTTGGATCTTCGTAGTAAGTGCCCCAACCGTCGTACTCCACTTCGAATTTCTCTGCCAGGTTCATCAGTTGCTCAACCTGTGCATCAATCAGCTCGGCATTCAGCGCACATTCGCTCAGGATATCGCAACAGATAACGGTGTCGCCTTCTTCCACTTCCAGCTCTTCCGGCTCTGTCACTTCATAGCCCAGCTTGAACGCTTCAACCGCCGCCTTTTCCAGGCTTTCGAAATCATCCGCAGAAAGGTGGTGTTCAATCGTGTACAGCGCGTCAGGATCGCTGCCGTCGTCCAACAGTTCTTCAATAATCAGACGTGTTTCTTCACGCTGTTCTTCCAGGTGTTCCGGGTTTGCCATGTCGCGTTCCTCATAATGTGGCGGATACTCTTATTGTCACATACCGCCGCCATTGCCTCCACCTTTCCGATAAAGATTTGTTTCGGGGGTTGCAAATGAATACTCATCCATATAAAGTGAATTTTAATTCAATAAGTGGCTTAAGCCAGGTGAGGGAAAAATGTCTACTCTGTACAAAAAGAACTTCTTAAAATTACTGGATTTTACCCCGACAGAAATCACCACTCTGCTACAGCTTGCGGCAAAACTAAAAGCGGATAAAAAGAATGGCGTGGAATCGCCGAAACTGACCGGTAAAAACATCGCGCTCATCTTCGAAAAAGATTCTACCCGTACACGATGCTCTTTCGAAGTTGCCGCTTACGATCAGGGCGCTCGCGCGACCTACCTCGGCTCCAGTGGCAGCCAGATTGGCCACAAAGAATCCATTAAAGACACCGCCCGTGTGCTGGGCCGTATGTACGACGGGATCCAGTACCGTGGCTACGGCCAGGAAATCGTTGAAACGCTGGCGGAATATGCCGGAGTGCCGGTGTGGAACGGCCTTACCGACGAGTTCCACCCCACCCAGTTACTGGCGGATTTGCTCACCATGCAAGAACATCTGCCAGGCAAAGCGTTTAACGAAATGACGCTGGTTTATGCCGGTGACGCGCGTAACAACATGGGCAACTCGATGCTGGAAGCGGCGGCCCTAACCGGCCTTGACCTACGCCTGGTGGCTCCACCTGAATGCTGGCCGGAAGAGAGCCTGGTGACGGAATGCAAAGCGCTGGCGCAGAAAAATGGCGGCAACGTCACGCTGACGGCAGATATTGCAGCAGGCGTAAAAGGGGCCGACTTTATC
This sequence comes from Kluyvera sp., assembly GCA_051656825.1. Classification (GTDB taxonomy): domain Bacteria; phylum Pseudomonadota; class Gammaproteobacteria; order Enterobacterales; family Enterobacteriaceae; genus Kluyvera. The sequence continues at coordinate 3,414 of JBOFJM010000002.1, read as the reverse complement.
TATACCGATGTGTGGGTGTCGATGGGCGAGGCCAAAGAGAAATGGGCAGAACGTATTGCGCTGCTGCGTGGTTATCAGGTTAACAGCGCCATGATGAAACTGACCGGCAACCCGCAGGCCAAATTCCTGCACTGCTTGCCTGCATTCCATGATGACCAGACCACGCTCGGTAAGAAAATGGCGGCTGAATTCGGCCTGCATGGCGGTATGGAAGTCACCGATGAGGTCTTTGAGTCTCCGGCCAGTATTGTGTTTGATCAGGCCGAAAACCGGATGCACACCATCAAAGCGGTGATGGTGGCAACGCTCAGCAAATAAACCGCGCTAACCCTGGCCGCAAGGCCAGGGTTATGCTGTTACGCAACCAGCAGTTTAATCACCGCTTTACGCACCTTCGCAGGCTGTCCAACCGCGCACAGCGGTTTGTGCACTTCGCCCGGATAGAACACCACAAAATCCCCTTCGCTCATCACGACCATTTTTTCCTGCACGCTGTCAGCCAGGAACGCGATATCTTTATCTGCCAGCCAGTCAGTCTCTGGCCTACCCGCAGGCATCGTGCTGAACGCCATACCTTCCTGGCCTTTTAACACCACCTGAATATCCAGATAACGCTCATGATATTCGGCGCGGCGTTCGGCACACGGCTCGGTCATATTTTCAGAGATCATATAGAACAGGCGGTTGCCGTCGATATCATATTTCCCTTCCGGGGTTGTATCGCTGACATTTGCCTGCAAATGAACGATAGCCTGACGTAATTCTTCCGGTAGCCAGGACGGTAAGTGATGAATGTTGCCAATAATCATGAAGACCCCACAAATAAAACGATGTTTCAATTTTTAGTTGTTATACGTAAATTCGGCTTACCATACCAGCACTTTTTATCATGGTATTTGCGGACAGATGATTTAGAGCACACTTTGTCTCACGCCGTTTTCTAATGCATTTAAATGCACAAAAATACGTTAGCCATTCAATAGGAATCGTTTTCGTCGATTAAAGTGTGAATCCAACGCTTGATTGCCCAACAAAGCTGCGTATAATGCCACCCGTTTTGCCGGGAGGAATTATGGTTCAGTGTGTACGACATCGCGTCTTACCGCGTCTGAAAACAGACGCTGGCCTGCCGTTTTTTCTTTCCGTTGCATCCCTATTCTCAAAGCCCCTTATTTAAGGGGCTTTTTTTTTGCGCAGTCGTCAGGAGATAAACATGGCTAATCCGCTGTATCAAAAACACATCATTTCCATAAACGATCTCAGCCGCGAAGACCTTGAACTGGTGCTGGCGACTGCTGCCAGACTCAAAGCGCACCCGCAGCCGGAGCTGCTCAAGCATAAGGTCATCGCTAGCTGCTTCTTCGAGGCCTCGACGCGCACCCGTCTCTCTTTTGAAACCTCAATGCACCGCCTGGGCGCAAGCGTGGTCGGTTTCTCTGACAGCAGCAACACCTCGCTGGGTAAAAAAGGCGAAACGCTGGCCGACACCATTTCGGTTATCAGCACTTATGTTGACGCCATTGTCATGCGCCACCCGCAGGAAGGCGCCGCCCGTCTGGCGACCGAGTTCTCTGGCGGCATCCCGGTACTGAACGCCGGTGATGGCGCAAACCAGCACCCAACGCAGACCCTGCTTGACCTGTTCACCATTCAGGAAACGCAGGGCCGCCTGGAAAACCTGAATATCGCGATGGTCGGCGACCTGAAATATGGCCGTACCGTTCACTCGCTGACTCAAGCACTGGCTAAGTTCAACGGCAACCGTTTCTACTTTATCGCCCCGGACGCCCTCGCCATGCCGCAGTACATTCTCGACATGCTGGATGAAAAAGGCATCGCCTGGAGCCTGCACAGCTCCATTGATGAGGTGATGGCGGAGGTGGATATTCTGTACATGACCCGCGTGCAAAAAGAGCGCCTCGACCCATCGGAATACGCCAACGTGAAGGCTCAGTTTGTGCTGCGCGCGGCGGATCTCGACGGCGCGCGCGACAATATGAAAGTACTGCACCCACTACCACGCATTGATGAAATCACAACTGATGTCGATAAAACGCCACATGCCTGGTACTTCCAGCAGGCTGGCAACGGCATCTTCGCGCGCCAGGCGTTACTGGCACTGGTACTGAATAAAGATCTGGTTCTGTGAGGATATGACGATGACACACGATAACAAACTGCAAGTCGAAGCGATTAAACGCGGTACAGTGATTGACCATATCCCGGCGCAGATTGGCTTTAAGCTGCTGACGCTATTCAAACTGACCAAAACCGACCAGCGCATTACCATCGGCCTGAACCTGCCATCCGGCGAAATGGGTCGTAAAGATCTGATCAAAATCGAAAATACTTTCCTGACCGACGAGCAGGTAAACCAGCTTTCGCTGTATGCGCCGCTGGCGACCGTTAACCGCATTGATGAGTATGAAGTGGTGGGCAAATCTCGCCCGAATCTGCCAGAGCGCATTGAAAACGTGCTGGTGTGCCCAAACAGCAACTGCATCAGCCACGCAGAACCGGTTTCATCGAGCTTTGCAGTGAAAAAACGCGTCGATGATATCGCACTCAAATGCAAATACTGTGAAAAAGAGTTTTCTCATTATGTGGTGCTGGCCAATGAATAGCGGTTGGTATTGGTTTTCCGCCTCCCTATAATGGTTGCGACCTCATTAATGCAGTTAAACTGGAGATATCATGAGCAAAACTATTGCGACGGAAAATGCACCAGCAGCTATCGGCCCATACGTTCAGGGCGTTGACCTTGGCAGCATGATCATCACTTCGGGTCAGATCCCGGTTGACCCGAAAACTGGCGCGGTGTCGGAAGATGTGTCTGCTCAGGCACGTCAGTCGCTGGACAACGTAAAAGCTATCGTCGAAGCCGCAGGCCTGAAAGTTGGCGATATCGTCAAAACGACCGTTTTCGTAAAAGATCTCAACGATTTCGCGACCGTTAACGCCACTTATGAAGCATTCTTTACCGAGCATAACGCCACCTTCCCGGCACGTTCCTGTGTTGAAGTGGCTCGCCTGCCGAAAGATGTGAAGATTGAAATCGAAGCGATCGCAGTACGTCGCTAAGTCGGTTTGGCGTAAAAAAAGGCAGCCGAGGCTGTAATGCTTGTCAGTTAAGAGAGTTTCTACTTTAGTCTCGCTGCCAGTTGCGCTCTTTGAATGAATAGCGACAACCTGAGTTGCTGAAACCGATGAGTCCCCGATGGAAATCGGCGAGCCGGAAAAAGGAAGACAAGGTCAGACCGCCAGGGATGGCGGGCTGAGGCGAACCGAGACAGGAAGTCGAGTTTCGCCGTGCCGCAGGCTGGAGTTCGCAGGCGAGCGCAGTGCGAAGCACCGATTTCCCTGCGGGGCCGCAGGGATTGTCAAGGGGGACTCGGCAGTCCCCCTTGACCCGTT
>JBOFJM010000001.1:0-2448 GCA_051656825.1 Kluyvera sp. | reverse complement strand
TGCCTTCCTTTCTCCGGTTCGCCGATTTCCATCGGGGACTCATCGGTTTCAGCCACTCAGGTTGTCGCTATTCGTTCAACGAGCGCAACTGGCGGCGATACTAAAAGTAGAAATCCCTTTAACTGACAAGCATTACCCCATCGCGAGGGCATTGTTGTTTAAATCTGATAAAACCCGCGATACCAATCGACGAAGTTTTTCACGCCATCTTTTACCGACGTTTGTGGTTTAAACCCAACCAGATCGTACAGCGGCTGTGTTTCTGCGCTGGTTTCCAGGACATCGCCCGCTTGCATTGGCAGCATATTTTTTTCGGCTTTCACCCCTAATGCCTCTTCCAGTGCGGTGATGTAATCCATCAGTTCAACCGGGGAGCTGTTGCCGATATTGTAGACGCGATACGGTGCGGAGCTGGTTGCTGGGGAGCCGGTTTCCACGGTCCAGTCTGCTTCAGGCTGCGGGATAACGTCCTGCAGGCGGATAATCGCTTCTACGATGTCATCAATGTAGGTGAAGTCACGCTTCATTTTGCCGTAGTTGTAGACATCAATACTCTTGCCTTCCAGCATCGCTTTAGTGAATTTGAACAACGCCATGTCCGGGCGGCCCCACGGGCCATAGACGGTGAAGAAGCGCAGGCCCGTGGTCGGCAAACCGTACAGGTGCGAATAGGTATGCGCCATCAGTTCGTTGGCTTTTTTGGTGGCGGCATACAGCGACACCGGATGATCGACGCTATCGTCGGTCGAGAACGGCATTTTGCGGTTCAAGCCATACACTGAACTGGATGATGCGTACAGCAAGTGCTGCACTTTATTATGCCGACAGCCTTCGAGAATATTGAGATGGCCGACGAGATTCGCCTGGGCATAGGCGTGTGGGTTTTCCAGCGAGTAACGAACGCCTGCCTGTGCCGCCAGATGAATCACGCGGTCGAATTGTTGTTCTGCAAACAGCGCCGCCATAGTGGCGTTATCGGCGAGATCTGCCTTCACAAAGTGAAAATCGGCGGATTGCAGCAGGTCAAGACGTGCCTGCTTCAGGCTAACGTCATAGTAATCATTGAGGTTGTCGAGGCCGACCACCTGATGACCTGCCGCGAGTAGCCGTTGGCTGACGTGAAACCCAATAAAGCCCGCAGCGCCGGTGACCAAATATTTCATAGCATTCCTTAAACGTAAATCCGATGCGGATCTCTCTTTGCGATCCTGACATAATCAAAGATCATACATTCTGAACGACAAAAAATATAATCGTTATCTTTTATTAACGTTACCGGGGCGGGCGTTTAGGCGAGAAACCCGGCTGGGATGCCGGGCCAGGGGAGGGGATTACTGATGGCGCTGCCGCAAATTCTCAATCACTGCGGTCAAATCTAACTCCTGATCCTGCAACAGTACCAGCAGGTGATACATCAAGTCGGAGGCTTCATTTTTCAGCTCAAACTTATCCTGCACAGTGGCCGCCAATGCGGTTTCGACGCCTTCTTCACCCACTTTCTGCGCAATACGCTTCGTGCCGCTGGCATACAGTTTGGCGGTGTAAGAACTTGCCGGATCGGCGGTTTTGCGTTCTGCCAGCAGTTGCTCAAGCTGATACAGAAACAGCCATTGGTGATGGGTATCGCCAAAGCAGCTTGATGTGCCTTTATGGCAGGTTGGGCCAATCGGGTTAACCAACACCAGCAGGGTATCGTTGTCGCAATCCGCCGTGATGTTCACCACATTAAGGACGTTGCCGGAGGTTTCACCTTTGGTCCACAAACGCTGTTTGGTGCGTGAGAAAAAGGTTACTTTGCCCGTTTCTTGCGTTTTCGCCAGCGCTTCCTGGTTCATATAGCCCAGCATCAGCACTTCGCCGGATACTGCGTGTTGAATAATGGCGGGCATCAGTCCGTCGGTTTTTGGCCAATCCAGTTGTTCAGTTAACATACCCGTATCTCCACGCCCTGTGCTGCCAGGTACGCTTTTAGTTCACCAATATTAATGATTTGTTTGTGGAACACCGAGGCGGCCAGCGCGCCGTCAACGTTAGCGACACGGAAAGCATCGAGGAAGTGTTCCATGCTGCCCGCGCCGCCAGAGGCGATCAGCGGCACGCGGCAGACGTCGCGGACTTTTTTCAACTGCTCCAGGTCGTAGCCGTTACGCACGCCATCCTGGTTCATCATATTGAGTACGATTTCGCCCGCACCGCGTTTTTGTACTTCTTGTACCCAATCCAGCGTTTCCCACTGGGTTACGCGGGTGCGGCTCTCGTCACCGGTATATTGATTCACGTGATATTTGCCGCTGTCAGCGTCATACCAGGTATCAACGCCGACCACGATACACTGCACGCCGAAGCGATCGGCGAGACGAGTGATCAACGTTGGGTCAGCCAGCGCGGGTGAGTTAATGGAAATTTTGTCTGCGCCGAAAGAGAGAATGCGCGCGGCATCATCAATCG